>NZ_JANQDJ010000081.1:0-58024 GCF_029891685.1 Umezakia ovalisporum Ak1311
CAGCCAATATTATTCGTAAAGTAGCGATGATGTTTAAGTTTGACTTAACCGGAATCAGTAGAGGTTGTTTAAGTCAACCTAAGAAAGTTCTTTTATGGAATATTCAGAAATCCCCGTGTCTTTAGACCGGGGAAGCTTAAAGTTACTAAACTATTTAATTCCAAATCAATTCCTGATTCTGACCCTCAGTAGGTCTAACATCAATAATATTTCCATAGGCCCGTGGTATTATACTACTTACCGCTATATGTTATCAATCAGAAGTGCTGAATCCTGCAATAAAAATTTACAATTTTTGCGTTTTACCCAGATAAAGTTCATTGTCTATTAAGAATAGAGTCATTAATTGCTCAAATTTTGTATCACCGACGCACAATTTGGAAAGTCAACAGTCAACAGTCAACAGTCAACGTTGTCAATATATGTACCATCGTGGTTTTAGGTCTGTTTATCGGCTTAACGCTCATATTATTTTAGTTGTCAAGTACCGCAAAGAAGCTATTAATACAGAAATACTCAACAGGTTAAAAGAAATAATCATGGATACCCTTAAAAAATGGGACTGTGAATTACTAGAATTTAACGGTGAACCAGACCATGTACATTTATTAATTGACTACAAACCAGACAAACCACTTTCAACACTAATTGGAAATATTAAAACAGTGAGTAGTAGATTAATTCGTAAAGAGTTCCCTTGGTTGGCTAAAAAATACTTCTACAACAAGCCTTATTTTTGGACTGGTGCCTATTTCGTGGCTAGTTCCGGTGGTGTCACCGTTGAAGAGTTGAAAAATTACGTTGAAAACCAAGAACAACCAAAAAGTCCCAATTCATCATCCCCTTAATTCTCACCAGAGTAACGTGAGTCCTTTTGCTCCTTTAACATAGAGATTGTAGTTTTGTATATCTTTTTGTTATATGGATATCATTCAAATTCTCACACAAGATTATCACAGATTTCCTGCCAATCAAACCTACAGCATTTACGATGAAAACGTTTATTTTCAAGACCCATTAACTAAGTTTCGGGGAGTTAAGCGCTATGAGCAGATGATTAAATTCATCCAAACATGGTTTATCAATCCCCACATGGACCTACATGACATTCAACGTTCACAAGACACCATAAAAACTGAGTGGACCCTTAGTTGGAATACACCCCTCCCATGGAAACCCCGCATTTCCATTTCTGGCTGGAGTGAATTAAGTCTTAACTCTGATAATTTCATCATCTCCCACATTGATTACTGGTATTGTTCACCCCTAGAAGTAATCAAACAGCATTTTTTTGCCATCAGGACTTAGACAAAAAACACTGACCTATTTTCTGCAAACAGTTGATAATGTAAATAAATGTAAATAATCCTGAGACAGGACGTAATCATCCATGCGCGTAATTTTGATGACAGGCAAAGGCGGCGTAGGCAAAACCTCCGTTGCTGCGGCCACTGGACTTCGTTGTGCAGAACTGGGCTACCGCACACTGGTTTTGAGTACAGACCCCGCTCATTCTTTGGCAGATAGTTTTGACCTAGAAATGGGACATGCACCCCGAGCAATTCGCTCAAATTTGTGGGGTGCAGAACTCGATGCACTCCAAGAACTAGAGGGAAATTGGGGTGCTGTGAAGCGCTACATCACCCAAGTCTTACAAGCAAGGGGTTTAGAAGGAGTTCAAGCAGAAGAATTAGCAATCTTACCAGGTATGGATGAGATTTTTGGCTTGGTCAGGATGAAACGCCATTACGACGAAGGCGACTTTGATGTTTTGATTATCGACTCAGCACCCACCGGAACAGCATTACGTCTGTTGAGTTTGCCCGAAATAGGTGGTTGGTATATGCGGCGTTTTTACAAACCATTTCAAAACATCTCGGTGGCGCTACGACCATTGGTAGAACCTATTTTTAGACCAATTGCGGGGTTTTCCCTCCCAGATAAAGAAGTCATGGATGCACCTTATGAGTTTTACGAGCAAATTGAAGCTCTAGAAAAAGTATTAACCGACAACACTCAAACCTCAGTGCGCCTGGTCACTAACCCCGAAAAAATGGTAATTAAAGAATCTCTCCGCGCCCATGCTTATCTGAGTTTATATAATGTGGCAACAGATTTAGTCATAGCTAATCGCATTATTCCCCAGGAAGTTCAAGATCCCTTTTTCCAACGTTGGAAGGAAAACCAGCAGCAATATCGCCAGGAAATACATGAAAACTTTTTACCTTTACCTGTGAAAGAAGTACCGCTTTTTTCTGAGGAAATGTGCGGTTTAGCCTCCTTGGAACGTCTGAAAGAAACTCTTTACAAAGATGAAGACCCCACCCAGATATATTACAAAGAAACAACTATTAGAGTTGTGGAGGAGCAAAACCAATATAGTTTGGAACTTTACTTACCTGGTATTCCTAAGAACCAAGTTCAATTAAGTAAAACCGGTGATGAATTAAATATCACTATTGGTAACCACCGCCGCAATCTAGTCTTGCCACAAGCTTTAGCTGCACTGCAACCAGGGGGGGCGAAGATGGAAAATGACTATTTGAAAATTCGCTTTACTAACAATATCAAAGTTTAATTTCCGGTAATTAATTAGACCTTGGTCAATAAAAGTGAAACCGTGAGGTATCCAGGGTGTCAAAGCTCACAAAAGTAAAAAAAGTGCAAGGAATAAGAGTGTCAAAATCAAAAGCTACCCACCCATTGATGACCAGAAATCCTCAAAATCCTCCTCCTTGCCCTTTCTCCTGTCCTCACAAATAACTTTTTCACCAAGGCCTAATTGCTCCTAGTTTCTCAGTTGCACCGGCATAGCTAAATAAGTCATATTCAAACCTCCCAGAGGTTTGAAAATTACCGGGGTGAGGGCTTGATTCAGTTGCATTTTAACTTCTGAGGTTGGTAATTCTTTTAACCCTTCCATTAAATATTTAATGTTAAAAGCAATTTCTATATCTTCCCCAGATATTTGGGCAGGTATTGATTCTCTACCACTACCTACATCTTGAGCTTCACATGATAAGGTAACTTCTTGGGCGGCGCTGTTAATGCTGACTTTAACAATATTATTTTTCTGGTCGGCTAGTACAGCTATGCGCTCTAAGGTGCTAACTAATTGTTTGCGCTCAATTGTCAATTCGCGCTCAAATTGCCGGGGAATCAGTTGGCGATAAGCGGGGTATTGACCGTCTAAAGTCCGGCTGGTTAAGCGTTGATTTTGCCATGCAAATACAACTTGACCTTGATCTAAATATAAAGCGATAGCTTCATCTGAGGCAAGATTATGACCTAACATCCGTTGCAATTCCCGTAGAGCCCTAGCTGGAACTGTCACCTCTAGTTGATCACTTTCATTTAAAGGACCCTCGTTGGTAGTTTCTACCACCGCTAGGCGATGTCCGTCTGTGGCAGCAAATTCTAGAGTATCTTGTTTAACTGTTAAATGCACTCCAGTTAGTACTTGTTTGGTTTCATCACCACTGGTAGCAAATAATGAACCTTTTAATCCGGCAATTAATGCGGCTGTGGTTAATTGAATGGGTTCAGAATTCCTAATTATCGGCAATTCGGGGAATTCCTCTGCTCCCATTGCTCGTACTTGATAATGTCCACTTTTGGGTGTGAGGTTGACAACTAAACCTTCTCCTGTGGCTGTTTCTGACTCTAGAGCTGATTGATCGTCTAAAGTGACTTCTCCTTCTGGAAGGCGTGAGGTAATGTCTACAAGCAGTTTAGCTGGTAAAGCGATCGCTCCCCCTTCTAAAACTTCAGCCTCAAAACTGGTACGAATACCCAAACTGAGATCAAAGGCTGTTAAGCTGACTTGGTTGGTTTCCCCATCTGCTTGTAGCAACACATTAGCCAACACTGGATGAGTTGGGCGTGATGGTACCGCACGACTAACGAGTGAAAGGTTGTTACTGAGATTGCTTTGGGTGCAAACTAATTTCATAAGGTACTGGGTTGTTTTTTATTAATCGAAATTGATTTGAAGACTTCAGTTGTGGAAATTGTGGAAAACTCCCCACAAGTGAGCTCAAAGATATAGTTGAGCAAGTTACTATTTGTGGAAAACTTGTGGAAAACTACGCTATTTTTTCCACAGGCCAATTGGATTTCACTCAGTTTTTCCCCAAAAAAATAATATTGTTCCACATATTAATTTAAAATTAATCATTTTTTATACTTTCCTTAATATTTTGGTTGCACAGCTCAATAGTTATTGCAGTGATGGTTGTGGAAAACAATTTTTTGCCCTAGAAAGGATTTTAGAGAGAAATTAGCGCCGCGTAAATTTAGTAATGCTTTTCCTTGCTATTCATGTTAATGCGATCGCTCAATTGACTCAGGGTTTGTGCTAAATTCCCATCGCTTTCTCGAAGTTGAGCAATTTTATCACAACTATAAATAACCGTTGTGTGGTCTTTCCCACCAAATTCATCACCAATCCTCGGTAAACTCAGATCAGTATGTTGGCGCATGAGATACATTCCTATTTGACGAGCCCAACTGATTTCTCTGCGCCGGGAGTTACTTTTCAAATCTTCAATTGATATGGAAAAAGCATCAGCAATGACGGATAAAATCACCCCTGGGGTGGCGGCTACCTTCTCCGTTTGTCTTTCTAAAACTGGTGTGATATTTTCCACCGTCATAGGTAAACCCCAAATAGAAATATAAGCGAGTGCGCGAATTAAAGCTCCTTCCAACTCCCGAATATTAGAAGTGTAATTAGAAGCAATATACTCAATTACATCTTTAGGGAGGCGAATATTTTCGTATTCAGCCTTTTTTTGCAAAATTGCCATTCTAGTTTCTAAATCTGGAGTTTGCACATCAGCAATCAAACCCATAGAAAAGCGGGAACACAGACGTTCTTGTAACTGAGGAATGTGCTTGGGAGGACGGTCCGAAGCTATGACAACTTGTTTGCCGGCTTCATGTAAAGCATTAAAAGTATGAAAAAATTCTTCTTGGGTATACTCCTTCCCCTCAATAAACTGAATATCATCTACCAACAAAACATCAGCAGCGCGGTAATGCTCCCGGAAACTTTGCATACTATCATTACGGATAGCTGTAATTAAGTCGTTAGTAAATTGCTCCGTAGAGACATAAAATACTTTAGACCTTGGGCAAATTTCCCAACGATAATGACCAATAGCCTGCATCAAGTGAGTTTTGCCCAAACCAACACCACCGCACAAAAATAAAGGATTAAATTCTCTCCCCGGAGACTCTGCAACAGCCAAAGAAGCTGCGTGAGCCATGCGATTGTTAGCACCAACTACAAATCGGGAAAATACATATTTAGGGTTTAACTCTGTAGTGGGGTGGTGTTTTGGCGCAACAGTTTCAGCAGTCACGCTGTGACCGGGTAATTGCCAAGACACCTCTGATTCCCTGAAATTAGTAACTTCATCACCTTGAGAAACTGTAATGTGTATTTCCACCGGATGACCCAAAATATCTTGCACTGCATTGGCAATGGTATTGATGTAATATTTTTGTAACCAATTACGAGCAAAAGGATTAGGAGTATTTATCACCAAGCAATTATTTTCCAGTCCCTCGGCCTTAGCAGTTTTGATCCAAGTTTCAAAGGTAGGGCGGGATAACTCCAACTGTAATCGCTCCAGCACCTGACTCCACAGACTGTCAATGGGAATTGCCATTATTTATCACCTTTGCTACTAATCCTCACAATGGAAGATGCGAGAAAGCACTAATTTAGTATTTATTAAAAAAATAGAGCAAGGCAAAACCACCGAGATAAAGTATCGGAGCGTGGCCAAGATACCCCATTATACTTTAGTCCGTAGACCTAGACCAGGGCAAAGCTTCTTTAGATTCAGAGTCCATCAGGTACTGTCATAATGTCCTTGTTCTTCAACGTATTTTTTAACAGCCTCACTGCTAACATTACCAGAAGTACAAGGTAAATAAGAGCTTGTCCATAGAATAAGCAATTTTACTTAATGTTTAAGATACCCTTCCTCTGTAACTTTTGGACAATAAAGAATATAATATTTAAAACAGAAAACCCTAAAAGGTAAGTAGGGCAATGGATGTAGAATTACAAATCCTCAAACATTTGGCAAGAGATCCCCACCCAACAGTTGCAATCATAGATGAATATTGTGCAGAGTATAAAGAGCTATTTAAAGAAGTAAGGAATTATGAATGCTTCAAATATTTACACCTGGGGATCATATCAAAGATAAAAAGAAAATCCTTACCAGAGATAGCGAAGGTAGTGAGTATAAATTCCGCACAATCATTACACCATTTTTTAGCAAATTCAGATTGGTCAGTAGAGAAATTAAAACAAAGAAGATTAAATAATTTGAAAAAACAATTAAATGGTCGTGCCATTACATTAGTAATAGATGAAACAGGAGATAGGAAGAAAGGTAAAAAAACAGATTATGTAGCTAGACAATATTTAGGAAGTCTAGGAAAAGTAGATAATGGAATAGTTTCAGTCAACGCCTATGGAGTTTACGATAACATAACTTTTCCATTAATATTCAAAGTATTTAAACCAAAAGAAACACTAAAGGACTCAGATAAATATAAAACTAAGATAGAATTAGCATCAGAAATAATTACAGAATTAATCGAGTTTGGCTTTACTATTAACTTACTATTGGCAGATGGTTTATATGGTGAAAGTAGCCAATTTCTGAAAAAAATAGCCGAATATAAATTAGGTTATGTAGTCTCAATTAAAAGTAATCATGCAGTGTGGCTACCACCAGAACAAACTATTAGGGCTAATAAGTGGTGTAAATTTGACATAACATTTAGCAATCAAAAATCAGAGACAAGATATATTAGGGAAGTAATTTATGGTAAAAAAAGAGCCACAACTTACTGGGAAATAACTACTAACCCAGAAACCATGGCGGAAAATTCTACCTCCTTTGTAATGACCAATCTTCAAGGGAATTTGAAGAAGACTTTAGGGGACTTATATACATTAAGAACCTGGGTTGAATATGGGTTTAGACAGTGTAAACAGGAACTAGGCTGGACAGATTATCGTTTCACTAGTTTCCTACATATTGAGAGATGGTGGGAGATTATTTTTAGTGTTTATACAATGATTAGTTTAAATTCTCCAGTGTTTTTAGGCTTCAATGAATCTCGTCAACTTGACACTGACCCCCAAAAAAATAGTGATGTTGATTTTTCTAATCATCCACAATGGAATCATGACTCTGGATGGAAGAATACTTTAAATAATCTGCGTCTTATTATCCAACCACTTTTATTATTTTGGTTAATTTATCCCTGGTTAACTATTTCCCCCAATTCACATTTGTTACCGGGATTCCATCATTTAATTACCGCAATAAATCAATTTAAACCCTGTTATGCTTCTGGATGATTTAGCTTCTTTACTACTTTCTTATTCCCGAATAAGACTTCTGGATAGTCACTAGATTTAATACTGATAAAAACTAAATCATGCCTGAATTAATGCCAATCATTCAATTGGGTAACCCTGTACTTCGTCAAAAAGCAACTTGGGTTGACAATATTCACAACCAACACATTCAACAGCTCATTGACAACTTAACTGTAACAGTTGCTCAAGCCAACGGTGTGGGAATTGCAGCTCCTCAAGTAGCCGCATCCCATCGTTTATTTATCGTGGCTTCCCGCCCTAATCTTAGGTATCCTAACGCTCCCTTCCTGGAGCCCACTGCCATGATTAATCCCAACATAATTGACCATTCTAGTGAAATTGTTCAAAGTTGGGAAGGTTGTTTAAGTGTTCCCGGATTGAGAGGATTAGTACCAAGGTATCAATCAATTGTAGTGTCATACACTGACCGTTATGGCAAGTTACAAAAGCAAGAATTCACTGATTTTGTTGCTCGTATCTTTCAACATGAGTATGATCATCTCAACGGTGTAATGTTTGTAGATCATGTGAAAAACTATGTTGATATGCTCACGGAAGATGAATACCAAAAAATAGTCATAAATAATACTTAAACCTAAAATATCTCTCAAGGAAGATACTTGACCCTGAAGCCCATGGTTATATTTAACCTATTGTTTGCCTTAGCTTCAGTGCATTTTATTGATTAAATGATAAAAGATAACAGTAGTTGCGAGTATGATTCGCAGCTTCCCAGTAATCAAGTAAACGTAAATAACTATACCAGTCAAGAAATTGCACAGTCACAAGTGCAACTTTCTGTTCATAAATCTGTTCATAAATCTGTTCATAAATTAGAAATTGTTCACGCAACAAATGGCCGCCTCCGCATCCGTGCTACTGACGGTGATTTTAACGCCAATTTACAAACCATCAGCGAATATTTACGGCAGTACAAAGGACTGAAAGAAGTTTGTTTCCATCAGCAAACAGGTAGCTTAGTCCTTACACTCGATGAAAACCTGCTGTCAATGTCCGAGCTGTTGAACATACTTGAACAGTTTGACATTCAACAAACACCCATCAGCAATACAGACAGCTTCCCCAGGTGGAAATCTCTGGATTTCTGGCAAAAACAATCTGTTTCGTTAATTCCTTTGCTCACAGGGTTGGCAATGACAGGAAGACTAGGGATTAGTGGTTTTACAGCAATTCCAGTGTACATGATTACCGCCCATGCCACCCGTAGAGTGATTTCCTACATGGAACCAAAACTTTCTAGGTCTAATGTCAAAAAAGTCAGCCAAACTTCTGTTTCTAAGAACGACCTATGTGATTATCTTCAAGCTGATTATAGTATTGTCCATGCCATACCCGGAAGAATCAGGTTTCATGTACCCCTAATTCTCCAACACAAGGCCTATGGAGAACAACTAGAGAAGTTATTAAAGGCAAATCCCCAAGTGGTCAGTGTAAGAGTAAATTATCATGCGGGATCAGTTGCCATCACTTATCAACCTAATCAGGTCAGTGTAAGTCATGGCCTCATCTGAATTCCTTACTAGCCCCAGTGGTTAACAGTAGTTCAACTATTATTGCCCGAGTCAAGGGTTTGAATCTTGTTTTCAAACCTGGATTAAAGCAATGTATACCATCAGAAAGATGATATAACCATCCCCACCAGATTAAGCTAAAAAGCTTACATACTCCTACTAAAGTGAATTAACTATGGCACCTAAAATTCCTGATTTCGTTGAAGATGCTGGTGCTTCTGGAATTATAGTCAGCATAGGAGCGCTACTCTTGGCACCTGTCTTAATTCCTGTTGTGGCCGGAATTGGTAAACCCATAGCCAAATCATTAGTTAAAGGTGGAATTGTCGCCTACGAAAAAAGCAGAGGCGCATTTGCAGAAATGGGCGAAACATGGGAAGACATTATAGCCGAAGCAAAAGCTGAAATTGCTGAAGAAAGACAAGCACCTGCCTTTGAAGCTACTAGTACATCTGGTAGCAACACAGAAGAACATGGCGCATAAATCTGCCATGAATAAATAAAAGTTTGTAGCCAGGACTAAAATCCTGACTACGAGCATAAATATAATTCAGGAGGTAATTCAGGAAGGCTGCACTATGTTAATCAATAGTTATGGTAACCCTACCAAAATAGCTAAAATTATTGAGCAAGCAAGCTTAAAAACCACACCCAGACCTATATCTGCCAAAATTATCAGTAGTACTCCAGGAAGACTACGATTGAGAATTTCTCCCCCCCATCGTTATCCCGAAGAAATGAAACGTATTGCTAATGTCCTTGAGACACAAACTCACATCCGTCAGGTCAAAACCAGTATTAATTCCGGTAGTATTACCATCCACCATGATGTTCAACATGTATCCTTGGAAAATGTGTTGAGTACACTACTAGATTTAGGATTTAATTTTGCTGATATTACTGAAGGTAGCTCCGAAGCAGCAGAGGATGTGAAAAAGGCAATTATTAATTTAAACAAAAGATTAGAACAAGCCACCAGTGGTGAAGTTGACTTGCGCTTTCTTTTTCCCCTAGGACTGAGTATGTTGGCGGTGAGACAAGTTATGCTCAGAGGTTTCCAACTACAGATTATTCCCTGGTATGTGTTGGCATGGTATGCTTTTGATAGTTTTATGAAACTAAATATTAGTAGCCAATTACCAGTAACTACAGAAAAATCTGGTTGATGTTCCACAAATACCGCACTTTTCAAATAAATAAAATACAAACCTTAACATCATAAATCTTGTGCAGTGGGTGTCCTGTGGGCCCTTGTGTATCCACTCAGATAAAATGCACTGTAAATCTACTTATCCACCCAGAGCAATTCCCAACTTCGCCAAGAAGTCGGGAATGTAACTCTTTGAGGATTCAGCACTTTTGATCAACTGAATACTCGATGTTCCAAAGAAGGCATTTGACGGCGGACTTGTTCCAGGCGAGAGGGATTAATTTCTGCCATAGCAATTCCCGGTTTTTCACCAGCATCAGCTAAAATCACGCCCCAAGGGTCAATAATCATCGCGTGTCCGTGGGTGTGGCGACGGTCGTAGTTATTGCCAGTTTGAGCAGGTGCGATTATATAGGCAGTATTTTCAATGGCTCGTGCTTGTAATAATACTTGCCAGTGGTCTTTGCCAGTAAAGGCAGTAAAGGCAGCAGGTACAAACATCACCTCCGCTCCCTGATCTGACAAATGTCGATACAATTCCGGAAAGCGAACATCGTAACAAACAGAAAGTCCTATATTACCAAGTTGTTCCGAGTAATAAACTGAGGGTAATTCTTCACCGGCTACAACAGTGCTAGATTCTCGATAGGTGTTGCCATCGGGAACGTTAACATCAAACAGGTGTACTTTAAAGTAGCGAGAAAGTTCTTCCCCACTGGGATCAATGAGGATTGTGGTATTATAAACCTTCCCTGTATCTTCTACGGGAACTGGAAAACTGCCCCCCAAAATGGTAACTTGAAAGCGTTGTGCCATTTTTTTGATAAATCTTGCACTTTCAAGGTAAATTTCCTCGGCTTGTCCTAGTTTGTCTTTTTCTTCTCCCATAAAAGAAAAGTTTTCTGGTAACCCAATTAATTCAGCACCTCGACGCACAGCCAGTTCAATTAATTCTTCTGCCTGCACTAAGTTTTTGTGTAAACTCGGCACACTGGTCATTTGAATAGCCGCAGCTAAATAAGACTTCATAGATTCAAGAAAAAACAGTGATTTTGTCTGGTCTAGATTTTAAAAATATATCGTTGCTGAAAGAACTACGGAAATTTTTAGCCATGGGGTCAGCTTTTTTCTAATATCCTTCTGTTGCCATCAAAAAATATCACAATCACTATTGAATCATTAACCCATAAAAATTGGGCATATCCCATCTCCCCCAACCTGGGAAAGAATTCCCCCTCAGCGAAAATTGCCTATTCTCGCCGGTGAAGTTTCTAAAAGCCCAGGACGGTTAGAACCAGCTGGTATTCATACAGGACATTGCCTTCACCGTGATGGAGTAATTTTAGCAGTTCATTACAAATCAATATCTACAGAAAGTAGCTACAGGAAAAACTCACACAAAAGCTCAAACTACTTTAACCCGAGTTCATCTTTAACCCCAGCCTATTAAGGTAACATCAATTCAGAAAATCTTGGACATAACTTGTGAATTTCTTCCTGTTCCCAAGTTAAATATAGGGCAATCCCCCCATTATACCCATATGTCCTTATTCCGAGCCACTTAGGTAACATAGGAAGTTAAACCTTGTTTGCAACACAGCACTTTTCAAGTAAATAAAGTACAAATCATAATCATGGAAATTTTGTGAAATGGGCATCTTCACCGCCAAGGTTGTACTTCACCACACCGGAAACTGCTGTAATAGTTAATTCACTATATTAACCTTCTATTTCACAGTGAAGTAAAGAGTCGGATGTTAATCTTTGAGTAAAATCAGACTGTAGCTATCCCAGTAGTGTAATCCAGTCCATTTATAATTCTGCAAACATTGACCCACCCCCCACCTTTAGGTGAGGGGATTGTGAATTGATTAGTTTTCCTGATTTAATTCCATAGGTTCCAGGTTTTACCTGTTTTCTGGTGTCCACCCTTCAGGTTTTGTGCCTAAAGCTAAGTAGAAAATCACCATAAAATCACTATAAAATAGGTAATGCTACATACTAAAAGTGTCCCTGCCAAATCGATATTGACAGCATCGGTAAGGGTTGTTTAAGTCAAGCTAAAAAACTTCCCTTGGGGAACCTTAACGCAAATAAAACCCTGAATTAGGGACTTCAAACAGACGTTTTTGTTGTAACCAATCCTTACCTAACTGAACAGTAACATCGGAATCAAGAACACCAGTACTGTCAACTCGCACTTCTCCAAATCCTAAAGTATTACGAATTAACTCTGCCTTCTCAGTATCTCCCTGTTGGGCAATGATGTTAGTTACCTCTAAAGTTTCATGCCAAGGTGGAGATATGTAGGCTTGGGGATATCCCGATGCTTGTAAAGTCCTAATCAAAGATTTTATTTCAGAGCGATCGCTACCTGTACTATCTTGAATATATACTCGCAATCCTTGTGAATTCACCTGTTGGAGTTCACTAGTTAATTCCATACCAAAGTGTTGAGACATTAGTCGGGCAATACCAGATTCATTTGGTATCCAATAACTAGCAAGATATTCATCTTTTTGGCCAAAGCGACCTGGTAACATGAACATATGCATATTGGAACGGTTTGTTCCCACACTAAAACCTGCTAGGGCTAATAATTCTTCAATTGTTAAGTTAGTATCAATATTGTCTTTAACTACACTGAGGATTTTAGGTAATTGCCCTAGTGTTCGAGGGTTAAAAGTTTGATCTATTAATGCTCGCATCACCATTTGTTGGCGTTGAACCCGTCCAATATCTCCCAGTTCATCATGACGAAAGCGTAGCAGTTGCAAAGCTTGCTCCCCGTTGAGATGTTGTTTACCCGCCTTTAAATCAATATATAAGTGTTGGCTATCATCTCGGTATTTTAAATCTTTGGGGATGTGTACTGTCACCCCACCCAAGGCATCGATTAACTTACCAACACCAAGAACATTAATTCGGATATACCGGTCAATTGGTACATCACCCAAAAGATTACTTACACTTTTTGCAGTTAAAGCAGGGCCACCGTCAACATTGGCAGAATTAAGTTTTTTCACCCCATGACCAATTACCTCCGTACGAGTATCTCTGGGAATGGAGAGCATGGCTATTTTTTTTGTCTCAGGATCAAATTTCACCAATATCATCACATCAGACAACCCTTCAAAAGAGTTTACCTGTGGTTTATAGCCCAGATTCTGAAATTCTGAGGGAGGGTCCTTTAGGTCAGATGTAAGTACGCTCATCCCCATGACCAACAAATGAACAGGGCGAGTTAATTCCGACAATCCTAATCCAACCCCAGAAATGCGATCGCTATCAAAAACCGCCTCTTCTTGAGGACTTAACGCTGCTTGTTGCAGTGGCTTACTGCTTAAAGAAACAGCTAACAGAGCCCCTGCTGTTGCTGAAACCATAGCGATACCGCTCATACCCAGCCAGAACCACAGCCAACCTCCAGACTTAGGTATGTGAGGACTTTGGTGTTTGGATTCGAGAGCTTTCGCTAACTGGTTTTCTTTCGCTGAAGTTCTTTGACTGGTCACAGAGTTCCTCACACTTACTGCTCAAACAAACTTGGTAAATTTTTCCACTGACTGATATGCCACTAAATTAACTTATACAAGTTAAGGTTTCAGTCACCATGCTGACCTACCAGATATTGTGTCAACCACAACACTTATAGGAAGACTTCTCTTTCTTTGTAGCAAATCCGGAAATAAACAAATAAACAATTAACTGAAGTATGACAACAATAAACTAATTTAACCAGCTGTGATGTCAAATTATCTGCCAGTTTAAAAAACCACCGTAATCATACTAGAGTGGGCTGAGTTATGTGTGCCACACAAATCCTGTTCCCAGACCCCCTGGCCAAAGCCACTAAAACTTGAGCAAGGATGAGATTTCTCCTGAATAACTGCAATAATGAACCCAACACCCACCGAAAACTAACCAAATCTCGGAAAACTATTAAAAATTAACATCCCTAACGTAAAAAATTTCCAAGTTCCAGCCCCAGTTGATCACAACAAATACCCCAAGACCTAAGTAAAGGCCAAGGTAATAGACAGATTACTCACAGTTAATTGTTCCCCAGATCCCCACAGCCCATAGAAAATCCACAACCATGGTAAAAAACCAACCACTGGAATAAAAAACTTCTACTCACAAAATAAGCTGAACACCCCGAAGTGAAATGCCGGAAAACATGGTTTTTCAGGATTCCGACGGTTTCAATCTCCCTGGAGTTAAACATCAAAGCCAACCAGAGCGCTTTAGCCCTTGGTGGCATTCAGTGTTATCATATTTTCAGCAGTTCAGGGTAATAAACCTGGATAAACATCCAGTAACCTAATGGTCAGCTTGTGCACCTTGATAATTCAATGTGTAGAGTTCTACTTCCTAGTTCTGGTTTTCCTCCAGAAGTAAGTAAAAAATTCATGGGAACTAGACTAATGGCTTTTTAACTCCAAGAAATATTAAAAAAATATTCGAGTAATCCAGCTAAGGTAAGGCATACCCAAAGTTAAAGCTTGAGGAAAGAACCACCTCTAGGCTAGATAACCTAAGAAATCTGGTTTAAGTGGGCTCGTTGAATCAAGAATCTCCACGTCTTTGGACAGGAGATTGTCAATCAGTTCTATCCCGCAATCGGCTAAAGATGCAGACACGCAAGCTACTCAACTGGTGGCAAACATTTACACCCATAACGCGAATTGGGGCCATCGCCTTATTCGCGCCACTTTTAGTTCTAAATGGTTGGGCCATTTCGGAAATTTTCCATTATTTCCACTCTCTCATAGTTATTTTAGTTGGAGCCTCAGTACTAGCATTTCTGCTCAACTATCCCGTTAGCTGGATGGAGCGTCAAGGCGCCAGAAGAGAACAAGTTGCCATTTTGGTTTTTTTGTTAGCCTTATCAGTGCTATTAGCCCTAGGTGTCACCCTGTTTCCCCTAGCCCTTACCCAAGCCCAGCAATTAGTGGCTCGATTACCAGAGTTAATTGACTCTGGACGTTCTCAGTTAATGATCTTAAACGAGAAAGCAGAAAGCCTGAGTTTACCAATTAACCTTGATGCTCTTCTAGTGCAAATTAATGATCGTGTCAAGAGTCAATTGCAGGCCATAGCCGGACAAGTGCTAAACCTGGCGGTGGTCACCTTCACCAGCCTCCTAGATTTTCTCCTAACCATGGTTTTAACTTTTTACCTGTTGCAGCATGGAGGTGAACTCTGGGAAAGTTTAGTAGAATGGCTCCCCACCACATTTCGCGAACCTTTTTCTAAAACAGTACGCCTGAGCTTTCAAAACTTTTTCATCACTCAACTAATTTTATCCACCTGCATGGCATCAGCCCTCATTCCCACGTTTTTGTGGTTAAAAGTACCATTTGGTCTTTTGTTCGGGTTAACTATTGGGATCATGGCACTGGTTCCCTTTGGTGGTTCAGTAGGTATAGCCTTGACCACCTCCCTGGTAGCACTGCAAGATTTTTCCATGGGCATTAAAGTTCTCATCGCCGCCGTTATCGTACAGCAAATTTTAGAAAACTTAATTGCACCGCGAATCTTAGGTAGTTTTACTGGGTTAAATCCAGTTTGGGTACTAATTTCTGTCCTCACTGGAGCCCGGGTTGGTGGACTTTTAGGCGTAATTGTAGCAGTACCCACTGCTGTAATTATCAAGACTGCTTTAACAGCCTTACGTCCCCAGAGGTTAGGTGAAGCGGAAGAAAAAACCACAGCCTTTATTACAGAAAAATCACCAACAGCTGAACCCAACAATCCACTAAGTGTTTCATAACCCACATCACCTTAACGGCAAATGAGCCATGGGGAACAGGAAATCAAGGGGGAGTCTTAATAATCGCTACTGTGGATTGGTAATTGAACCCATAAACAAAATCCTACCGGTTTGATTATCTCCAATGACAGAGAAAAAGGGACGGTCAACAATCATGCGGAAAGGTTCCGGTTTTTCTTTAAAAGCTGTGGGGACAATTCCCACCGATGTAGTAGCTGCGGCTTCTGTACCTTCCTCGTTGACCTCCACAAAGGTTTTATGTTTAACTTCACTAATTTTCAAATTACTACCCATCCCAGAAAAGTCGGCCTGATTGCTAAAGGCTTCTCCCATCCCCAACCCTTGTAGTGCATCATTAAGTGTAACAGCGTAATCTGTCTTGAAGCGAGGTAAGCGAATAAACCCATCGCGATTTCTAAACCGGGACATCCACTTTTCCCAATTCTCAAAATTCCAGTTTTGATAAAAGGTTTGCAAATCAAACTTTTCTTTAGGCAAAAAGATATAAAAGCTGACCTTGCCATCCGGTCCATAAGGTAAACTTACCGCCTGAAAATCCTCGTTTTCATAGTATCTATATTCCCCAGTTTGAGACATCATCGGGTGTTGCTTTTCTTCGCCGGATATTAACTTAAAGGGATGTTTAGCAGTTTGTGACTTATTAAAGGGATTGCTCCATTCCCCTTTAAAATATATGGCATTAATCAAAAACAACACCTGTTCTGGAGGAACTTCTTCAACTATTTTGTTGATTTTTCCCCCAGTGTTTTCTTGAACCCACTGATTGATAGTGTTAGCAGATGATGTAGCATCTTTAAAATCTAAATTGGCGACTTTGGCTCTGTAAAATTCCTTGGTGCTTTGCAGAAACTTCCTCTGTAATGTAGCTTCTTCACTTGCCCATAGGGAGTTAGCAATTGTCAGTTTTACTTGGGAATCAGGATTTTCTACCAACCCTGTTAACGTGCCATAACCTGAGTTAATTTCTGGTAAACTCATTCCCTGGAACTCTAGGGTTTTAGCCATTGCTTCTTGGGTAGCACCCTTGGCACCATTATATGTCATGGCCAGAGCCATGGCCACACTTAAAGGTGAAACAAAAATATTATCTTCACCACTGTTTTTCCGGTAAATTTCTGAAAACAGTTTGAAGCCAAATTTATTATTAGCATCCACCAGTTTACCATCATAAATTGATGTTTTTTTTCCCAAGGGAGTCTCTGAATGAGGTGGATCAGATTGCTTAAGGGAATTTGTACTACCACTAACCTGGGAACACCCCAACACACTGAACAAAACAACACTAGCCGCTGCCAAAACATAACGTCTTCCTAGACTAACACCATAACGTCTTTGTAAGAATTTTCCTTCCACATCACTAAGTTTTTGCCGATTCATTGTCCCGCCTCCTTTGCCCGATATTTTTAACTTTCTAGAGAAAATTGACGTTAAATTATGTTTCGATAGTTCACTATTGCATTTACCACACTGGTAATTTCAGATGGTTACAGTTTTAGTAACAGACAATGACTAGGGGTAATTAAATATAACTTATATCAGCTATGGAATAAGAAAGCTATTTTGACTCATATTGAGACAAAATCACAGTGTAAAATAGTTTAATTCAAAAGTTTTTGTATAATAGGATACTTAACTGCCAAATAATTATTTTTATTGCCTTGTTAATGATAAATAAATCTAATAGTTTTAATCTTCCTAAAGTAAGATAAATTTTCTAAAAAATTGCATTACAATACACATTTTAGCTGAAATACCGCCTCCAAAAGCAAAAATCCCTAAAAGTATTTATGCCTAATTTTTTTGTACATATTCTGAATACGTAATTTTGCCAAGCGAGTTGGTGACAAATCTGGAATATTATTTGCAAAATTAATTTTGTGATCAAAAAATTCATTTAATTGCGCCAAAATAACTTCAAGGCGTTGGATAATGTTTTCACTGCGATACTCTGCAAAAAATTCTTCAGCCAAGGAGTTAGTTTGTGGGGATTTCAGCGCCTTCAGCACACGCTGAACATCATACTCTTTTGAATATCCGGCGATTTTATGGCAATTAAATCCTGGGTCTAAATAATCCGACAATCCACCGTTGACACTAGAAAATACCTGACAACCACAAGCAAGAGCTTCCATTGGTTGTAGTCCAAAGCCTTCGCTGACCGCTTGTTGCGCCCAATATTCAGCAGAGTCATACAGATAAATATGCGACTCATTAAACAGTCTGGGCAAATCTTCTACATAAGAATTGACTAATTTGACTTGACACTGTTTCTTCAAAGCCGGAATCAATTCTTCCATTAAATACTGAGAAGATTTTCGGCCTTGAACTAAAACATCAATATCCCGGTGTAGATGCAAATTTTTAAATTCATTACTAATTTCATTAGGTAAATAGTAAATGAGAGAGTTAGGAGACTTTTGCCCCCAGTAACCCATGGTGTTACGGCTAACTGTGATAATAGGAATACTCCCCGGTAGGCGAAATTTGTAACCTGCACTATGGGCATGATAAACAACATTATATTCCTTGAGCTTAAGAGCTAGTTTAGGTACATCAAATCCCCAGCTAATGACAAAAATTGCCCCATCTAAATTTTTTTCTCTGAGCAAATCATCAATAAACAGTTCCTCTGATTCTCTTTGGCGATAAGTGACCACATCAGCACTACAAATTTGCTGGGCTAGTTTAACTGTTTTTAATTCTGCCCAAAGTCCACCACAAGCAAATTGGCCATATGTACCTGGAACTAAAAAGTATAGCTTTCTCATAAAGATATTGAATTGATAGGATAATTGACACCCTCCACAAAACCCCACCTTCTATGCAAGGATGACGTTGGTCATGGACATGGACTAGCCTTTGGGAATTGCTCGCCGCCGTTGGTAAAAACCAATCACTTTGTTGACGTAGGTGCTACTAAAGCCTTGATTGCACCCCGTGTAGCTACCAGTCATCCACCAACAAGCTACGTTACCCACACTTTGATTTTCATTATTAGTAATGCGAAATTGATTACCTAACTCACGACTGATAATACAGGATACTATGGAGCGTGCAGTGTCCGGGCTATTTTCAAACTGCCTAGGGGTTAATTCTCTTTTGAGACAATATTTTGACCAACCTCTCAGAGTTTCTGCTTTTACTTGCCATTCACTGTAAAGTCCATCATTTTTAATGCCGGTTTGGGGTGCTGCTAATCTCAACGCCTCTACCATTGCTGCTACTTCAGCATTAGACAGCCCTTGTTGTGCTTGACCTAGGGATGACAGTACTCCAATTTGTGCAATTACTGCAAATATCAGTAATGGTATAGTCTTGTTTCTCATATTTCTAGATTCTAATTGGGAATTTTGTGTTGTTAATCACTTTATAAGTTTTTGATAAGTTTTTGAATGGAAAAACCTGTCAATCTTGCCATGTGACTTTTACGAAATGTCCCTGTCTTCCCCAAGGGTCACGATTCACAGTAATACTTTCAATTGCTAAGTTAAAGGGAATAGCCGTGGTAAAGTAGCGCTGTGCTATGTAACCCAAATCAGGTGCGAGTTCTGCTGCTGTGGTAGCCGCCAGTCCTAAACCAATTAATTGCTCAATTGGTCGCAATGGTAGTAACAAATTGACACCCAGAGCCAGTCCAAATGTTAACAACATAGCCACCGATGCATTAGTACCGCATCGGGGATGTAAGGCTAAATCCCATTCACCATTCACCAGACGATTTAAGCCCACTGTCACCGCCCGCCGCAAATCACTGATATTCACTTCACCATAAAGGTAAAATCCTTGTTCTGTGGACAAACCCCCTAATAGTTCGTTATCTACCTGTAGTTTTGAACCTCTACCCCTGGGTGCATAGGCGTTGTTAGTTTCACTGAGAACCCAAACCGTAGCGTGTTCTAAGGCGTGAACTTGTCGCAGCAAAATCATTTCTTTTAACCCTGGGATGAATGATAGCTGTTTAAGTAAATCAGCATCTCCTGTGGGTTGGGGTGCGGTAAAGTCAAAGTTGAAAAAATCAAAGGTAGATGAGCCGCCTGGAACAAAAGCAGAACTATTCATAAAAACACTGCTCTCCTAGCTGATGGAGGAACTTAGATTTTTTTTATCAATGTAACCTTTGGGGTTCGGGATTGTTGCTAATTTTTGTTGATGATTCTCAATGGGGACTAGTTGGTTTCAGATGCTAATCAGAATTTACGCTGGAGATTCCTCTCAAAACAAAGATGTGAGCAAAACAAAAAGTTAGTCCACATCAGCAAATGTTCTCATCGTTTTTGATGGGTAGAGAACAGCAATTAACTTCATCTAGGCAAATCTTACCCCACTGCAAAGCCCAACGCACGAGAGCCACTCGGTTTTCGGTTTGGGTTTTCGTGAGAATATTACTGATGTGGTTATCCACTGTGCGTTTGCTAATCTCTAGTTTGACCGCAATCTCTTGGTTAGTTAAGCCAGCGGCCACCAAGTCGATAATTTGCAGTTCTCTGTCTGAGAGACTAACCGGGGTCTGAGACTCGCCACCAGCCATAACTTTTTCCATTCTCCCTTGGTATATGTACTTATCCTCCTCTAATTCTAGAAGATTCTTTTGATGGGAGGGTTCCAAGTTATGGCATTAATGCAATTGACTATATTTTCTTTAGATTTGGCAGGGATATCAATATACAGCTAACTTAGTAATTTGTCATACTTCTTATTAAAAAAATTAGCAATATTACATAAGTGCAAAAACTGTGACACCAGTAGCAAAAACTACTATTTTTTTGAACTGAAAACTGGCGACAAATAAGCCAAAACTGTTGTAGATTTTATAACGAAAATGCCGAAATTTGCTCCATACTGAAAACTGCCACACATCAAAACAGCAAATTGCAGAATTTCCTTACCTTTAGCTCAGGGAGTGTCAAACTAAAATTACTAAGTCAAAATTAACCGCAGCTTCTGAAATGAAATGAGCAATCCCCGTGTTTTGTGCCTTGGTGAAATTTTGTTCGATTGTTTGGCTGACCAATTGGGGCTAACCCTAGAAGAAGTAAAGTCTTGGACTCCTTACCCAGGGGGCGCTCCCGCTAATGTGGCCTGTGCTTTGGTAAAACTGGGAACCTCCGCAGGTTTTATTGGGGCTGTGGGCGAAGATGACCCAGGAAATCAACTAGTTAAGCTATTAGAAGAGGTGGGTGTAGATATCACAGGGGTGCAACGCCATTCCACAGCACCAACCAGGCAAGTTTATGTTGTACGCGATTTGGCAGGCGATCGCAGTTTTGCCGGATTTGGTGAGTATGACACCTCTGAATTTGCAGATACCCGCTTACAAGGGCAAAAATTGCCAGAGTCGTTATTTGAAAACGCAGATTTTCTGGTTTTGGGTACTTTAGAATTAGCCTACCCTGAAAGTGAACAGGCAATTCATCGCGCCTTAAAACTTGCAGAACAATACGACTTGAAGATTATTTTGGATGTGAACTGGCGACCTGTATTTTGGCAAGATTTAAACATCCCTCGGCAAAAAATCCTAGCATTACTTAAGCAAGTTGATTTTCTCAAACTTTCCCAGGAAGAAGCACAATGGCTATTTGATACCTCAGACCCCGGGGCAATTACTTACCGTCTAGGCTCCATTGAGGGAGTACTGGTGACCAAGGGGGAACATGGTTGTACCTATTGTTTAGGTGAAAATGAAGGCCATTTACCTTCCTACGCAGTAAATGTTGTTGATACCACCGGTGCAGGAGATAGTTTTTTGGCAGGATTTATCCACCAGCTCATTGAACATGGTCTTCAAGGATTGCAAAATGCAACAACAGCTCAACGCATCGTTGCTTATGCTAACGCAGTTGGGGCCTTGACCACTATTAAACCAGGTGCCATAGCCTCCCAACCCACTGCTGCTGAAGTTCAAGCCTTTCTTGCTTCCCACAAAATTTAACCATCACTTTGGGAACTGAAAGTTATCCACCGATGGTGTTATCATTAAACCCCCAGAACCTTCAGTTGGGGTAGTCTAGACATATCTACAAAAATACCATTATCATCCTCCTCAAGGCTCTCTAATTGGCTGTTGAGGAGTTTTTCTTACCAAGAAACCACACCCAGTCCCCTAGCTTTAGACATGGGGATAAGTCCCTAACCACTTCAGTTTTTTCATCCAATTTAGCCATATTGTCATCGGTTATCATCCCCTGGGTATTTACTCATATTTTTTACCCACACATATCCAGAAAATCTATTTAAATTTTTAGTGCTGCTAAACCTAGATAGCGTATCCCCTCTGGGGAAATCCAAAAACGGCAAGGTAATACCTCTAAACCCAAAGCAATGGCATCTCGCAAGAGCTTACCATATATAGGATCTGTAATATCACCAGGGGAAAACTCAGTACAATCACCTCTGTTGATGAAATACAACATTACAGCACGACTTTGGGGTAGTAGAGCTGTTAATTCTCGTAAATGCTTTTGTCCTCTTGTGGTTTCCGTGTCGGGAAATAATGCCACACTACCTTCACACCAAGTTGTATTTTTTACTTCTAAATAAATTGAGGGTTCCCCATCGCCACCGGTTAAAAAAAAATCTACTCGACTTTTTTGGTCTTGTCCATAAACCACTTCGCTTTTAACTTGGCTATAGTTTCCTAATTCAGGGAACAAGTATTTTGCTAAAGCTAATTTTACTATGCGATTGGGTAGAATAGTATTCACTCCCACCCAAGTTGGCTGATTATCATGTACCTGAATCAATTCTAGGGTGTAAGCTAATTTCCGCTGGGAATTATCACTTTTGGAAACCTGTACTGCACTACCAACAGCAGATACTCCCGTCATTGGCCCTGTGTTGGGACAATGTGCTGTGACTACTTCGCCAGAGTCAAGTTGAATATCAACAAAAAACCGCTTGTAACGCTTTAACAGTATTCCTGAATATAAAGGTGGATAGCGGTAAAGCCAGTCTGTAATTAATTGGTAATTCATACCCATTGATAGTGCGATGGCGTCAATAATTAATTTAAATTAGGAAGTGCATTACCCCACAAATTCATCCTGGGGTAACTAAGCACTTGTCAAAAGGGAAAAATTACTACCCTATTCTCCAGCATTTCTAAATACTTTTTCCGGGGATGTTCATTAGCACCAAATACCGTTACCACTTGGTATTTCTCTAAATCTGCAATCCATACAGGGGAAGGAATTACCTCCCGTCTAGTATTTCTATCGGGAAATGGATAATCTACCCTAACACCACCGCACAAGTTTTTAGCTTCAGTGTAATTTGGTCTTTCTAATTGGTGGAAATATTGATGTAAAATGTCTAGTGCATATCCCTTGTTACCATCATCTCTATTACTGACAACTATAATTTTACCATTAATATCTAAGGCCTCAAACCAGGTAAAAGAGTTAACTTTACCACAGTTCTTTAATTGACGATGATTGAAATTAACCCCTAACCCTTGCAATCCTTGATAAAAAGCTTCTAGTCTTTGTCTAAATAATCTCTGAAATTCCTGGGGAGTGTTTGGTAGTTTCCAAAATCTATCCTCGGTATCTGGTATAAGGGTAGAACCACGTACATAAGGTCTTGTTTGGCCACGAGAATAACAAGGTCTTCTTGCACCTTGACCAACACCACCTAAATGAAACATTAACCAAGCTAGATTTTTAGCAAGTTTTTGGAGGTTATTTTTTTGGTTTTCTGGTATCTCCGGAGAATAGTTTAATGTTAAAGTACCCTCCTGTTCCCCCACAGGATCATTGTTACGTTGAGGTTCTCTTGTAGTTATCCTCCCTTCCAATACCCTCACCATTAACCAACCATATTTTTTCTCAGGGGTAATTGTGCCAAAAATTTTACCTTCCCATTCCTGAACTTGTGTAGGGTCTAAAACTCCTAATGCAAAAGTTCTAAACCAATAACGCAACATTGATTTAAAAGCTACAGGACGCACTTCCCCATGATTAATTGTATCCGGTCTTAAATTGTTATGGTTATTGATATAAGGTTGACGAAGATTCCTAAATTTTTGTCCACCGTGAATCAGTTGACCTTGTAAAATAAAATCAACTTGGAAAAATTCACTTTGAGGGGTAACTCTACCTGCGGGATTTAGTTGACCATAACCACTATTAACTTGAGAACCCACCCCACCCTGTAGTCCAGTAATTAACCAATGTTTGACCTTTTCTAAAATCCCATGATCTTCACAACCACTAGCTAAACGTAATCCAATTATAAAGAAAGGTTTTTCTAAACTTAAAAATGGGTTGGGATTAGGACTATATTGTATTGAATTACCTTCCCACTTCCAAATATTATTAGCCATGTCCACAGTTAATATATTTGCTGGCCCTTGGTTAGCCTCCGGATAAGCATCGAGAAATACAACTTTACCGGAGCGATGTTCAGGGTTTTCTCCCTCCAGAGAACCGAACCAAGGCGCAACTTGTTTTTCTGCATCTTTCCATTGAATTTGCTGTTGCGTCACAATTTCTCTAATAGCTTGGGTTCTAGCCACCCCCCGCAAAGTGCTAGAAGGAATGTATGGTAAACCCAATGCATCAAAAGCAGGTAACAAAATACTCTCTGGTCCCCGATGTCCACCTACTCTGATCCGCCAAGGACACTGAACTTTAAAACTATTTTCGGCGATTAATTTTGTGCGCTCAGTCAGTTCTTTTAATCTTTCGCTGTAATTAGCCTGTTCGCAGGCCATTTGTAATATTTCTAATTTCGTAGAGTCTTTATACTCAGCCTCAGGCCATCGCATCCATCGCAGATATTCCACAAAACTGGCTCCTGAATCTGGTTTGGGTGGATTTTCTGGATTTATCCAAGGGGAAGGTACAGGAGGTTGGCCACCACCCCCACCACCACCTCGGTTTCCTCTATTACCTCCGTCACCATGAGAATTATTTCTAGACTCATTGGTATTAGATTGACTTCCATTCCGTCGTCTAGGTCTTTCAAATGTCATTAATTTTAGTCTCCTTGAATATCTGAATAAATAGCAGTAGCCCAAAAACTAAATTCCTGTGCTAAAGCCAAACCTAATCCTGTTAACCCCAAATATTCATCTGTATCCAGATTTTTTAAAGTTGCTAAACCCTGGTCATTAGCTAAATTCGGTGTTCCTGAAAGTTCTTGTAAACATTCAAAAAATTTCTGCACAACCTGTTTTTTACCCATCATATTTTTGTCTAAAGCCTTTTCTTCAGCTTTGAGACGCATCATTCCCCAAGTAGAAAGGTAGGTATATAGTTCAACCGCTTGACTTTTTTGTTGCCTTAAACGAACCTCATCTTGATTGGGTAAAAAACGCAAATTATTTAAAGCATCATAAATTGGTGTGGCCATGGTTCTGGGGTCAAAGGTCATATTTGTTTATTCCTATTTATTCCTAAGATTGTAAATTCTACATCCATTGTTGGACAAAACCTCGCCCTAAACTTTCCTGTCCACCAATTTGCATAATTTTATTAGCGGCTAATAAATTTTGGAAATCGGTGTAAGATTTTTCTGATGTTCCATTTGCTTGAGAGGTGATTCCCCAAGGTAAATACATTAATGTATCCGGGGGAATAGCTTCTTCGTAACGAAAACCACCGTCTACGGATTTGTGTACATCCAACTTAATTTTTACTTGTCGCCACAAACTCATTTGAATTAATGTAGCGCAATGTTTGTCAGACAAAACTAACAAGCGATTTGTAAACCTGGTTATAGAATTGGTTGCTGATGATTGAGGGACAAACTCTTTCCATTTATCCCAATTTTGTAACCTATCAGCTTTGATAATGGCATCTTTGAGGTAAACAGCAGATCTACCATTAGTAAAATTACAACTATATTCCCCAGGTATAGTTAAATTATTGCCTTGTAATCGTTGCCATCGTTGTAATAACATAGGGCAACTAACCCAAACTACACTGTGACTTAATGAAGGTACTGGTATCCACAATACAGAACCATCACCAATCCAAATATTACCTTGTTCTAATTTTCCATCTTTTAAATCAGTGCCAAATAATCGATATTGGGTATCTTTATCTGTGACACTTGCTCTGAGTCTACCGCGAACAGTACTAGAAGGAATATAAGGTAAATTAGTGTGAGATTCACGAGCAATTCCTAGTAAGTTTCCTTCTTGGGTGGTACCACCAGTATGTAATGGTGAAATTAAGTACAAGTAAATAGATGAAATCATGATTTCTCCTCATTTAATTCTTATATTCTGTATATTGAATCCACAACATTTCTGAATAACCCAATTTGCGCCAATTATTCACACGACAATGGGCATTATCCTGAAATAAGTCTTGGGGATGCTCCAAATAATATAAACTTCCCGGCGGAGCAGCGAATACTTGGGGTGCAGGAATGCTTTTTGTTTGGTCTTCCTTATCTCTAATTCTGCAACTAATTGGAACTGGTTTATCCGTAGACATAGTGACAAAATTACCGTTTTTGATACCGTTTTTGATTTTCCATTCCCAAGGATAAGGACGACACAAACAAATTTTTTGACTATTCCTATTCCCATTCCTATTTATATTTATATGGGGTCTTTCAAAAACTCCAGGGGTAACTAGGTAAGCTATGGCTTTGTTAGCACTTTTAAAGTTTTCCTGGGATAGTGTTTGTAATTCTTGCCATTGTTCACCCAATTCAGGACAAGATTCTACAATTGTCCGGTGTCCTTCTCCCCCCAGTCTAATGGTGGTGGGTGTTTGTAATTCTTGATCTACCCCTATGGCTAAACTCCAATCTTGACGGAGGCGAATGGCATTTTCTACAAAGTAACCATCAGCTTCTTGAACTTTTCTTGTCCCTTCCTCTAGGGTATTATGAGAACGGGTTTCTATTTTCCAAGGTTTATCTTCATAACTACCAGGAGTTACTAGCCAATTTTCGTGTTTTATTTTTCCTGTTTCTAGATATTCTTTAATGACGTAATAAGGCAAATATTCTCTAAAATCTCGAGGTTGACCTTTAGCTGAGTTGTGTTGAGCATCTTCACAATCTGTTTCTGCATTGGCAGGTTTCACTAAAGGACAAGGTTGATTGTTATCCCACATTGCATTCTTTATATGAGATTCTGTGTCCCATGCTAATGGCACAAGGGGAGTAGATTTAAAAAATCCCAGTGGGCGGGGAAAATATAAAGTGTTTTTTCCTGCTTGTTGATAACACAGAAATACCCCAGCAAGTTTAAAGTTTTGTTTCACCCCCAAAAGTCCACGTAATGCACCGGCAAGAGTATGACCGTTGGGAGGAAATGTACTACCAGCCCAAGCCCTTTCCTGTGGTGAAAATGGTTTAGCATCTCTTAACATTAAGATATCTAATGGAGTTAGCTTATACCAATACATTAAATATCACCTCCTAGAGTAATATTGCGATGGCGTTTAATAAAGGCTGCAAGTTTTAACCAGTTTTCTATTTCAGCATCTAGAGGATTTTTTGTTTTTACTTTATCCTCTGACCCTTGTTTAGTACTAGTGAATAATGCTTGGAGAAAATCCACTAGATTTGTCTGAAACTGATTTTTTACACTTTCATTACCTTGAAATTGGTCCCGTCTAGCACAAAAAGCCTGTGTCCAATATCCCATTGCTGTGCAATTAGGTGCAGGGTGTTGACTCCACAAACTTGCAGCTTGTTCAAATATGGCACTGTCTAATTCTGTTTTCGTAATTAATTTCTGCCAATTATGGAAAACATCGAATTTAGCACTGCATTTTAAAGTATTACCATTACCATATAATACTCGCACTTGTACAGCATCTTTTTGTTTCCCTTCGGGAGATTCCTGTTGTTTTGCTTCCTGTTCTGCTTCCCAAAGACTTTCTAACGCTATGGCTAAAGGTACTGAATGATGAGCAACAACAATACCGAAACTAATAGTAGCTTCTCTACCCATGGTAAACAAGGGACGTTCAACAAAATTAACTTGTTCACCTTCTGTGGAATGGCCTCTATATTGCCAATAACCACCATTATTGTTAAACTCCCCCCTAGGATCTTCAGCACCTTTGAAACACTGGCGAATATCCCATAACCAATCATCCCATTCCCATAGATTTGTATAAGCTAAAACATCATCCCCACCGCTATAAATTAATCTACCGGCATAGCGTTTTTCTGTGAGGTAAGGAACAAGTGCATTAGAAAAGTCTAGTAATGCGCGACTTAAAGCACTATGGGTACTTGGTCCCATGCGTTTGGTTACTTGTAAGAAATTCTGAAAACCATCTAACTCCACCGATAAATTTGACGGAATATAATCACCGTACTTCTTTAGTTTCGTTCCTTTTAACCAGTCACTCATCCCATCACCATCACCAGCTGCTAACACATACCAATTGGATGGGTTATTTTTCGGGTAGTAGCTATTAATAATTTGTTGGATATGTTGGGTAGTTTGATTTTTTACATTCAAATCTTCACCAATATCCAAATCTTCCACTAACCAACCTGCATTTAACAATCGGGGATGATGGGAATGATATTCTTTCAGTTGATTATCATTATCCACCCAAGGAATACCCCAATTTTCTGTAATCGCATCGGGAATTTGATTGTGATTTTGCAATATCCACTGTCTTAGGTTTTGACAAGCACTTACAAAATTACGTTGATGTTTGCTATCCCCAGCATTAACTTTTAAATAACCAGCTACACCAGAAGTTAAGTCTGGATAAGATACAGTAATATCATTCTTGCTAGGGCTTAATAATTTATGGAGAACTTTAGGTAACCCACGTTTCACAGTTTCCGTAGCATTTAACTGTTCTTTACCATTAAACAAATTTGCCTTTTTTGACCATAATTTTTTGGTTTCTCCTTCGCCAATCCAGTTTTTGCCATCTGGGTTATGGTTCACAACTGAACCAATCCCTGAAACAGTAGAACGAGGTGCAAATGCTGTGGGTAATTCCCAATTTCTCGCATTTTTAACTGATGCTAATGCATAACGGGTGGCGTCGAATATATATCCCCACCATGAACCAACATTAGCACTAAAGCCTCCTTTTTGTTGTTTCCAACGTTGTTTATAGGCTTCTTGTAGTAAATTTAATTCTTCATCTTTAAATAGTTTGCGCTCTTCACGTGTTAAACCATATGCTTGGTTTTGTGCATCCACCCATTTATCAAAATCTGCTTTTTTAGTTTCATCAGCAGAAATTGTAAATCCTTCCCCTATCTTACCAATAGGTAACCCAGTCCAATAAAATTGCCATTGGGATTTCAACCAACCCGACCAAGTAACGTTATCAATGTTTAATTTTGGCATCCAATGACGAATTTTTAGTTCCTCAAATACCAATTGATAAACATTTTGCCACTCTCCCATGAGGGTTTGTCGTGCTGTTTCCATAGCAGCTTTGACTTTATCTTTAGGTAAAATTAAAACTAAAACATTGGGAAATCCAGCAGTTAACAATGATTCTGATGTGGGTTGACTTATCCATGTTTCAAATTCAGGATATTTTTGGCGTAACCAATGGTCAATTAATGGTTGTTGGTAAAGACTGGGATAAACAAGACTATCAGGGCCGTATTGGTTAGCTAATTCCCAAGATACTTTAGCCGAGAGATAATGGAGCAACCAAGAACCAGCCCAAAAATCCCGCATCCTGCGACTAGATTTAATCAGTTCTTGTACCGGTGAGAAACTAAATACTGCTAAGTAAGGATGGGAAGTTTCTTCACCACTAAGAGAATTTTGTACTTCTTCAGTAGTTAAATCGTAACCAGCTAACCCACCAGCTAAAGCTGATGTGATGCTAACATGACTCCAAATAGAAGCATCTGGTAATCGTGCTTCTGCCGGCATTAACATCAAAGAATTATCATTATTAAACACATTACAGGTAGCTTGGGGTAAACAACGCCATAGCCACCAATATAGCTTTTTAATCTTTGTAACATTATGTTTAATATCTTCTTCCCGCAAGTCTTTTGGTATGGCTTCCAGTAGCAAATGTTCTTTATTTAATAAGTATTGTTGACGATTAGATTCTATAAGTTCTGCGTGTAGTTGAATTTTGAATTGTTGTTTTTCACCAGATAATAAATGTGCAATTTCTAAGCCTTGGTCTAGATTATCACTTGGCGCATAGTCAATAGAAGCCGTCACACTACCTATAGCTCCTCTGTCGCTGGCTGAGGCTATATAATCTGCTAAAAGTATATTCTCCAATACTCCACCAGTTGATTCTTCTGGAGTTCTACCTGTTTCAACCCAAGGTTGCATTACTTCTAATTGTTGGTAGAAGCTATTTTCACCGCGTCCAGTGTCGTTGTGTAAGGCTTTTAAAATAGGGTCATGCAATAACCCCCAAATTTTTGCCCGCCAGTACTCTTGTGACATCAGTAATATTTTTATGTATCCAATGTCGCCATTTTAAAACCTTAATTCAAGGTTTGTCTATTAACACCAGATATCTCAAATTTTTTTTTACCCAAGCTCAAATGATTTATACGTAAAGGTTTCAGGTATTTATTTAGAATCATCAACAATATTTTTTCTTCTTTGACATTTGTTACATTTTCTGAAACATTCCACTCATAAATCCTTACCCGGTTTCAACCCACCACCTAGGTTTCCTTTACCTTAACAAGTTCCCACTGGGGTATTTTCCCCTTCAATTAATTTCTTTAGGAAGTAGGAATTAGTTCATTTTGACCCAGTTCATTTTGACCCAGTGAAGTTTCCATTGAACTAATATCCCTAGGAAGTAGGAATTTAAGATGAATTAACTTTTAACAATTTCCCATGATGCCAAATGTGTTTGAAACAAAAGCTATCACGGTAGGTATTCGGTGTAGAAATCAACCAGTTGAGTTTCTCCCCCAAAGGTAACCTAGGTGTTTATCTATTTCTATATCCTAGGGTAGATGACGAAATTCTGTTGTACTCCTTAGTTGCTACAAAAAATCATGTCTATTATTATACCTTTGTCCGAATATTCAGAAAAGTATGGCTAATTGTCCTAATTGTGGTTCTACTCACATTCAACTCAACAAGGAAACTCAAGTCAATTGGGGACGAGCCGTTGCTGGTTGGGTTTTATTTGGGATTGTAGGTGGTGCAATAGGTGCAGTGACAGGGGAGGCTAAAAATGCTAATGTTTGTATGGATTGCGGTACATCTTGGAAAGCTGAAGATATATATAAAATTCTAGAGGTTATTAAAAAGTTAGCTAACATAAAACTAGATTTATCTGAGGAAAAACACCGTTCATTTCTGAATAAATTTATCACCACAATCGGTACTTATATAGAGGAAGTATCTGAAACTGAAAAGAAAGCAGAGGCATTTGTGACCAAAGCCAAACAAGAGGCGGAAAGTAAATATGTATTTGCATCTGGTTGTGGTTGCTTATTCTTAATATTTAGCATATTTACTGCCTTATCGGCTGCCGATATTTCTGGTTTCGCTTTTATCCTGGGTTTATTAGTATTCATAATAGGTTGTTTGATTGATGCTAGTAGATCTAATGCTAACAAAGAAAACATTAAGAAAGAAATAGAAATGGCAAAAGCAAAAGCAGAAGAAATGAATATTAACGCTCAAGAAAAACTGAAAGCAAAAGTCAGCCTTTTTGTGCAGAATAATCCTCTGAATTAAATGACGAGTATAACCAAATATACTAAGGGGTCCTCGTTTCCATTCAATTAATATCCCTAGGAAGTAGGAATTTACTCCTTACTCCTTACTTCTTACTTCTTACTCAGTCGGAAGTTTCCATTCAATTAATATCCCTAGCGAGTAGGGATTCATTCCGACATTTGTAGGGACGTATTGCAATACGTCCCTACACGAGTTTTCATTCAATTAATATCCCTAGCGAGTAGGGATAATATTAATTTCCCTACGTCCTTTACTGGAAATGTATAGTTTCCATTCAATTAATATCCCTAGCGAGTAGGGATAATATTAATTTCCCTACGTCCTTTACTGGAAATGTATAGTTTCCATTCAATTAATATCCCTAGCGAGTAGGGATTGTTCGAGCAATTTCAGCCAACACTGGTATGCTACAGTTTCCATTCAATTAATATCCCTAGCGAGTAGGGATTTGACATCTACAAAAAGCTTGGTTTCGATTTCGATGTTTCCATTCAATTAATATCCCTAGCGAGTAGGGATTAAAAATTTTGAGAGGCAAGGGCCTCACCTCAATAAAGTTTCCATTCAATTAATATCCCTAGCGAGTAGGGATAGAAAAGCAAATCGCAGAAAAGCGAATCGCAGAAAAGGTTTCCATTCAATTAATATCCCTAGCGAGTAGGGATTCACCTCAATAAAGTTGAACTCTAAGAAAATCGTACGTTTCCATTCAATTAATATCCCTAGCGAGTAGGGATACAAGTAAAACCTCTAATGGACTACAGGAGGTACAGTTTCCATTCAATTAATATCCCTAGCGAGTAGGGATTTAAATCTTTGTCTTCGCAGGAATGCGAGACAAGAGGTTTCCATTCAATTAATATCCCTAGCGAGTAGGGATAAACTATTAAGCTATAAAAATTCTATGGATTCTAAAGAGTTTCCATTCAATTAATATCCCTAGCGAGTAGGGATTTAAAAAACATCTTTATTTACCAACTAAGTGTGTCTTTAACGTTTCCATTCAATTAATATCCCTAGCGAGTAGGGATTGACTTACAGATTTGACAAAGGGGTCAAATACATGGACTGTTTCCATTCAATTAATATCCCTAGCGAGTAGGGATTACATCGTTTCCCTGGCCACCCAAACAGCAGCAAGAGCGAAAGGGGTTTCCATTCAATTAATATCCCTGGCGAGTAGGGATAAGAATCAGCCAAGAAACTAGGAATTCCCCAGGATATAGGTTTCCATTCAATTAATATCCCTAGCGAGTAGGGATATGGGGAAAGCCCATTCTAGAGGACAGCATCACTGAGTTTCCATTCAATTAATATCCCTAGCGAGTAGGGATGTGGATCTGCCTAACACAGACATTGAAGTTGATTAGTTTCCATTCAATTAATATCCCTAGCGAGTAGGGATCCAAAAGCATTGATTGATACTTTAGAAGACAGTTCCGTTTCCATTCAATTAATATCCCTAGCGAGTAGGGATTCTTTGTTGATTTCCTGTAGCTTGATGAGGGTCTGGTTTCCATTCAATTAATATCCCTAGCGAGTAGGGATTCTTAAACGATACTTTAATCACCGCCGGAAAAGACAGGTTTCCATTCAATTAATATCCCTAGCGAGTAGGGATAGCCCCATTGTAAACCCTTACCCAGCGAGGAGTCTAGAGGCACTTTCCGAAGGTCAGGAAAAAACACCCCTCAAGGAACTAAAAAGGAACCTTGAAAAACCCCCAAAACCTTACCCAGCAAGGAACCGAAGTTCAAAACGAAAAAATCAACACTCCAGGGATTTTAGCTGACCCATGGCTAGACCAGTGTAAAAACATCACAAAAACTAGATGATAATTGAATGAGGAGGCTCAATTACAGGTACACCTACACCCCAAGCTTCCACCTTTTTAAGAGTATGGCGAGATAAAGGATAAAACCTGACGTTATCTTCCTCTAAATTCAGCTCCCTCCTTAACCGACGACGTAAATCATCATATTTTTCCCCACCCAAGTGACATTCAAACACAGAATACTGTACACGCTGTCCGTAACCCGTCAATAAATCAGCGACCTTTTTGCGCCGCTTATCACAGGGAATATCATAAGCAATTACATACAGAAACATAATTCCACTTTAATCAATGCGATAAGGCTGATAGTGGTGACTGGGGTTATATACAAACTGCTTAAAAGCTCTCACCTGTTGAGTTAATAAATCCCACTTAGGCTGTTGCTCCCCAGGATTAGTTTGTATTTCCTCTGTCATACGTTGTAAAAAACCCCGTAAAAACTTCTTCCTCCCAAAATTATTCAAATAACACCCACCATTTTTAAACTCAAAATCACTTTCAGCATCGACAATGTTGCGATTAATTAACCACATCACCAGAGAATCTACTAAGGGTGCGCGAAATTCCTCCATTAAATCAGAAGCCAAAGCCGCATGGCCATCATTTCCTTGATGCAAACAAGCATGATAAGGATCAAGTCCCTGCATTTCAATCAACGCTAATAAATGATTCCACAGCACCTGATAACCGAAACTCAACATGGCATTAACTGGATTTCCAGGAGGGCGGCGACTACGACCAGAAAACACAAAACTAGGATTTGTCAAACACTCACTAAATGCGGAAAAATATTGCGCCGCACCCGCACCTTCAAACCCTATCAACTTTTCCCAAGTATCAGCTTGTACTGCTTGGTCAGCTAAATAATCTAAAGTTTGTAATACTCTTTCTAAAATTTCTGATTCCCGTCTTTTTTTCTGTCTCCGCAACAATACACGACTATTTTTTAATTTTCCCCTCACAATAGCTCTAGCAGTAATTAGTTTATCCACAGGGGATAACTGTTGTTGATAACGTGACAACTGTCGATAACCCTTAGAAATTGGTAAAATTCTACCGTAGCAATAACCCATGGACGATAAATAAGCAATGGAAATATCTCGCCATAAACAAGCTTGAATTACTTGAGTTGTGAGTTGGGAATGACCAAAAATGAATATTTGTTCTAACAAAGGTAACTGCACTTCAGCACAGATTGTTTCTCCCTGCTTCACCAGCAAGGTTTCCTGCTTTAAGTAGACGTAGCAATTTTGCTCAGAAACATAAAGAGTCTGCATATTGGCAAAAGTGTCAATTGCTGAGATTTTCACAAGTGATGTCACAAATTAAATATGTGTTTTAACATGTGTTTTAACATGTGTTTTCCGGTGTGGGGTTTCCACAATTTTGGGTGAGACATTTCATAAACCTCTTAACAGCCCACAGGAATATTACACCTGTAGGATAAAATACTTAGAATGACGATATTCCAAGAAAGCACACACCACAGTAGTTAAATCATTTTTTACTGCAACCTAAGTAAACACCTTCCGTAGCAAATCTCTGCGCTCTTATTGGCAAATATGCAATTCCTAACGTCGCCAACGTTGTAAATCTTTTAATTTACCAGTAGATGTTAATTCTGCTGTTTGTTTTGGTTCCATCCACAAAATTATCCTATCCACCATACTCGAAACTATATAAGTAGCCGCAGTTACCAATAAAGTGTTGATAATTACCGCTGCTAAACCCAAGGGGGCGATTAACAAAATTACCAAAGTAACACTGCCATTTACAGTAGAAACCGCAGCATTTCTGACTGTAGCAGAACGCCGAGAAATATACATAATTGCAACAGGGCTGAATTAAAAGTTAGCACGTTAACTACCATAGCGGCAAAATTCCCCAAAAACCAGTAAAAGAGTATAAAATTCCTTGTAATATTTAGGTGGTGCAACCTTGTATCAACAAGACTTACAGCCAACTTTGAGAAAAATATTGAATATTTTCTTTTGACACTTAGCTGAATTAGTAGTTTTGACTATGCCTAAACAACCAAGTCATCAGTATAAAGATTCCCTAGCCTTTACACGTCTGATGTTATTGATTGCTACATTATTAAAATATCCTGGTGTTGGTAACCCTGATTTAATTGACTGTCGTGAAAACCAAAATCACAATGCCATTGCTGCTGTCAAAATACATCTGCACAAATTAGCAACTGAATTAGGTATCAAATTACCAGAAAACTACCCAGCTATTGCCACCCTACGTAAAGATTTAGAAACCCTACGGCGTTATGGTATTCTTGAGCGTCGTATGTATCGCTGGGGATATTATTTAGGTACTGGTGCCCTGTCAGCAACAGAATTAAAAGTAGCTTTTAATGCTTTGGGGTCTCAGGCTCAATATCAAGGAGATGCCCAAGTCAGACGCATTTACGAAATTTTGAGTAAACGATTACGGGGTTTAGACATGGAACTGAAGGGAGAACTTTTTTACCCTACTCGTCAATACCTCAATCGTGCTATTATTTATACTGACCCAGAGGAAATGGCGCAAAAGGGACAAAACCGCGATACATTGTTTCATCAGTTACCCTTATTAGAAACTGCTATTACCCAAGGACAAGCCATTGAAATTTACCGCAGTAAAGATTTGTATGGTTTCAACCGTGTGGGGTGGTTTCAAGTTTTTCCTTTACAGTTAATTTATCATGATGTTGCTTGGTATTTGCTATATGAACTTTGTCTCAATGGACATTTAGTTATTGGTAGGTTAAACCGTTTTAGTAATTACTGCGAACCTATAAAAGTTCCTGCCAGAGGATTAGAAAAACAAAAAGTTAGTTTAGAAAAGGCATATAAATTGTTAGAAAATGGTTGGGGTTTAAATTTGGGGGAACTAGAACCTCAAATAGCAGAATTACAAGGAAATCTTGAATTAATTGACATTAAAGTGCGGTTTTTTCCTCCAGTAACAGCATTTATCATAGAAGGTGAATTGCGCCATTTAAAACAAAAAATTACTCCGGGATTAATTGATAAAACCACCGGGAGATACAGTTATATAGAATATGCTGTGGAGTTACCACCCCGTTCTTTAAATGAGTTTAGTTTCTGGGTTCATCGTTATTTAGATAAAGCAGAATTATTATCTCCTCCCCAATTAGTGGCAAAACATCGTGAGTCTGCACAAGCTTTATTTCATCGCTATTTTCAACCACATGAGTAGAGAATAATTTCCAACTTAATATCCCTAGGGAGTAGGAATTTACTCCTTACTTCTTACTTCTTACTCCTTACTCAGTCGGAAGTTTCCATTCAATTAATATCCCTAGCGAGTAGGGATAAACTCACTAGGTTTATTCAGATGTCACAGGGTAGGTGAGTTTCCATTCAATTAAAATCCCTAGCCAGTAGGAATTTACTCCTTACTTCTTACTTCTTACTCCTTACTCAGTCGGAAGTTTGCATTCAATTAATATCCCTAGCGAGTAGGGATTCATTCCGACATTTGTAGGGACGTATTGCAATACGTCCCTACACGAGTTTCCATTCAATTAATATCCCTAGCGAGTAGGGATTTCTTCTTCAGAATTACAGGGCAGCCCACTGCAATTCTAATTCGCGTTTCCATTCAATTAATATCCCTAGCGAGTAGGGATTAAAACAAAAACAAGGGGAAAAATGCGAAGATTTATAAGAAGTTTCCATTCAATTAATATCCCTAGCGAGTAGGGATTCATCCCCCACTAGCTGCACGCGATCGCCTAACCTAGTTTCCATTCAATTAATATCCCTAGCGAGTAGGGATAATCCTCATAATCAGGGATGGAATTGTATACGAGAGTGAAGTTTCCATTCAATTAATATCCCTAGCGAGTAGGGATTAGGCTTAAATGATAATGCAGCAGAAACTATGGTTACTGTTTCCATTCAATTAATACCCCTAGCGAGTAGGGATAACAAGAAGTATATGAAGGGTATGGACTAAATGTGCCTGGTTTCCATTCAATTAATATCCCTAGCGAGTAGGGATTAGAAAGACATTACGGGGACTTGTCCCTACTGGCTAGCAGTTTCCATTCAATTAATATCCCTAGCGAGTAGGGATTACTTGTTATCTCTATATCAAAACAAGGTAGAAGAAAGTTTCCATTCAATTAATATCCCTAGCGAGTAGGGATTTAATCATAGCCCTATTGTGGCCATCGCTGCCCAGCAGAGTTTCCATTCAATTAATATCCCTAGCGAGTAGGGATCTTTCTTAGAGTCAGCTATGTATGTAGCTGGGGTGAGAGGTTTCCATTCAATTAATATCCCTAGCGAGTAGGGATTTTCGGTGCTTGCATCCGTCTAGCGGGACAAGTTTCTAGTTTCCATTCAATTAATATCCCTAGCGAGTAGGGATCAGATACAGATATTAGTAGGCTATCTTGGTTACCCGTTTCCATTCAATTAATATCCCTAGCGAGTAGGGATAGTCTTTGAAGATGGTTATATAAGGTACAAGGTGTCTCAGTTTCCATTCAATTAATATCCCTAGCGAGTAGGGATAAACAAGCAGTGAGCTTTAAGGCTCCCAGTTTAAGAGTTTCCATTCAATTAATATCCCTAGCGAGTAGGGATTAAAGATTCTTCAATGCAAGCCCGGATGGCGGATACCAGTTTCCATTCAATTAATATCCCTAGCGAGTAGGGATACTGATGAGGCGGGACTCCGGTCTCTGCTGAAGCAGTTTCCATTCAATTAATATCCCTAGCGAGTAGGGATGTATACGGATGACTTATATCCCGGCAAATCATCCAATGTTTCCATTCAATTAATATCCCTAGCGAGTAGGGATGGGACTGAAGGCGAGAGTCCATGGGGCGCTATGGCATTTTGTTTCCATTCAATTAATATCCCTAGCGAGTAGGGATAGCCTCATTGTAAACCCTTGCCCAGTCAGGAGTCTAGAGGCACTTTCCGAAGGTCAGGAAAAAACACCCCTCAAGGTACTAAAAAGGAACCTTGAAAAACTCCCAAAACCTTACCCAGCAAGGAACCGAAGTTCAAAACGAAAAAATCAACACTCCAGGGATTTTAGCTGACCTATGGCTAGACCAGGTAAAACCAGAAGATTTTTATCTAACTACACTAGGCATTCCCCTGTGCCATTTGTACACTTGTATAATACAAATGTACTTTATAAGCTGTAAGGGGAAATGCGTGATTTGATTTTGATTTAAACCAAAGCTTAACTACTTTTTTTTACAAAGCCCCAGCGGCGGTTTTATCTAATACTCCTCCGCTCAAATGACCGGTAATATTCATTGCTTGCAGTACTGGTAAACCATTGAGTCCAGATGGATAATCGATGACGCTAACCGCACCATTACCCTGGCGGAAATTCCAGAAGTTCTTTGTCGATAAACCTAAAACATGACACAGTAAAGTTTTATTAGTGGCATCGTGGGCTACTATTAATCCAGTTTTCAACTCATTATTTAATGCAGCCTCCACAATTAATTGCCAAGTGCTAACACTACGCTCCCACACTTGCTGTAAGTTTTCTCCTTGAGGCATTTGTACTTCTGCTGGTACAACTCGCCAGCGCTGTAATTCTCCGGGAAACTCTTCCTCAATTTCTGTTTCTAGTTTTCCTTCCCAAAGTCCATGACTGATTTCTCTTAAACCATCTTGTAATTCCAACTTTACTTGAGGATGGTGACTCAAAATCAGCTCTGCTGTTTCTTTAGGGCGGAGCATTGAACTACTAACAGCAAAGTCTATAAAGACGTTTCGGAGAAATTCCCCGGCTGTTTGCGCCTGTTTTCTGCCGTTATCGTTGAGGGGAATATCAATTTGACCTTGAAATCTAGTTTGGCGATTCCATTCTGTTTCTCCATGACGTACCAACAACAATCGCACTCCTTGATGATTTGGTCGCACTGAAGGAAAAGTTTCTCCCAGGTGTTGGGTTTGATTCATGGATTCCAATTGAACTGGTTCTCCTAAACCACCAGCAAAATTCAATACACTAATGCCACAGTTAGATTGCTGTAGACAATGGTAGCGACTGGGGGGAATACCTAAGGCTGTACTAATTAAGGCGCGATTAATGCCGTTATGGGCAACTATAAGAATAGTTTCTTTTTGATGAAGAGGCAAAATTTCTTGCCAAAATAACCGCGCTTGTTCATAGATAGCAAGAACAGGAAAATGTTCTCTTGTTCCTTCTGCATCATTGACTAACATCTTTAATTCATGGGGACATTCCTTCCAGATGCGGTAGTCTTGGGTAAACTTTTCCTTGACATCAGCACTGAGCATTTCTGCCCACAAAGGTAAATCTATTTCTGTCAGCCCATGGCAAATTTGCGGTTGAAGAGGGTGTGAAGACTCATTGACTAATTGATTAGCCAACTCATTGGAGATAATTTCTGCTGTTTTTTTGGCTCGTTGCAGAGGACTGCTATAAATAGCACTAAATACGATATTACCAAGAGCTTTTCCTACCTTACTGGCATCTTCACAACCTTTTTCTGTCAACACTGACACATCGGTGCGTCCTTGGATTCGCCGCTCGGTATTATAGCTGCTTTGTCCGTGACGCACAATGATGACACGGGTCATCTGTTTTGCCCTCCCATATCTAAAGGACTAATTCTACAACGATCGCGGCAGGTTACTTCACAGTCAGAAATAAATCCATAATTTATCTGAAATTGTCGCTAATTATCCCTCAAAAATATCCAGCTTTATTCGGCATTTTCTCAGCTTTGCTCTAGATTTAATTGGCAAAGCTTAGTATGATTAACAGCGTTTTCATTATGCTGGTGTAATTGTGGCTAGTCAAAGACTATGGCATCATTTTGTTAAAAATATTATTCCTGGACAAGCCTATCTCTGGCTAGCAGTGTTGATTTTTGGCTCATCTAGTGCAGTTACTCGGAAGCTGACGGAAATCGGTTCACAAAACTTAATAGATGGTCGTAATCCAATTTCTCTGTGTAATGTTTTATTTGTGGGGAATATTTCGGCTTTAATAGTCCTGACGCTCATTTATGGGCGACAGTGTAAGAAACAAACTTTGAAGCAAATATCCCCAAAAAATTGGTTGATTTTGACTGTGGTGGCCATTTTCTCAGGGGCTCTGGCTCCTGGGTTAATTTTCCAAGCCCTGGAGTTAACAGAGGTTAATAATATTATTTTAGTTAGTAGATTAGAACCACCATTGATTTTGGCTTTATCTTGTTGGGTGTTGAAAGAACAAGTAAATATTTGGGAAGTTATGGGAGCGATGGCTGCATTTGTCGGCGTAATTCTAACTATCTTTCTTCAGACACCAGTAGCAATCATGAATGTCGGTAGTTTGAATTTAGGACTGGGGGAATTTCTCACAGCCATGGCTTCCCTGGCTGTAGCTGTGTCTACCATCCTCAATAAACAGTATCTCTCTCATGTCCCCATAGGAATTTACAACATTTTTCGCACTACCCTAGGGACTGTGATTTTTTTCTTCAGCGCTATGGTGCTTTGTGGTAGAGAACACTTTCTAGATGTGTTCTCACCTTTCCTGTGGAAATGGATGTTATTTTATGGATTTGTAATTGTGGTGCTAGGTCAATCTTGTTGGATTAAGGGTTTGAGAAACTCTAGTGTTTCTGTAGCTTCTTTAGTTGGCTCATTTGCCCCTATCGTAGGTATTTTAGCAGCTTATTTCATTCTGGGAGAAACTCCTACCTTGGCTCAATATACAGGGGGTAGTGTAATTTTAATTGGGATATTTATCAGCCAGTTTGGTATTTGGCAGCATCATCACAAAGCTACTTTGAATAGTGTAATATCTGCAACAGCACAACAAAAGATAGAAACAAAAATTGGATTTAAAGGAATTTGACAGTTCATGAGAAATATTCACCCCTAGGGTTGAATCAAGTTTTAGAAAAGTAATATAGGCTGAAATTTCTAGCTGATTATTTTTTAATAACTTGTATCAATCATGGTGATTCATTGTTCAATTCCCTCCCTAGTGCTAATTTCTTTTGTTAGTAACTTAACCACAACTGAATTATTACACCGAGGATCAGGTAGACTAAAAACTCCAACCCAAGGGTGATGAAACCTCTGAAATCAGCTTTTTATCTACAAAAATTTCAGCACCTGTAATGGAGCAATAGCTATCTTCACACTGAGCAAAGCCTTCTGAAGCATCTGGTGAAGTATTACCGAAGTTGAAGCACAATCCCTGGAATTGTGATTCTTCTGTTGATTATGACTGATACAACCATTGACAGTTTTTAAAGTGTGGAAATCTAAAGTTCCGCTCCCATAGGGAAGTGAAAGCATTTTCCAGTGTTTTTAGTGTTTGTTCCAATACCTGACAATGGACAATTTTTCATTGTGGGTACTGAATTGAGTAGGTAGCACATGGTGTATCTCCAAGGCCAGAGGCTTTGGCTCGTTCTCCGGTAACTGACTTGTAGCCCCTCGTTAATAAACTTAACTAAAAGTTACTTACTTAATCATCTAGGAAGGCTAAAACCTTGATTTTTACGTTCATTTATAAAATTTTCTAATTTTTTGCTTTACATATGTTAGTATATATATTATCCTGATATTGTGTTTTGTGTTGCGCTTTTAATTTACTCACCAGTAAACTACTTACTGCTTTAAGCTACAACGGCTTAATTTAGAGGTATAAAGCCAATTCAGGCAACGTTGGACTTTTTTCACACATAACTATTCCTTAAAAAAGTTGAAGTTTTGTGGCTAGGAACTCAGATACATTTTAATTCTGGATTTTCAGGAGCTGAGGTAGCTGTGTTCAATAGTGAGCAGTAACTTCACTGAAAGAAAGGAAAGTAACATTTTTTTGTTTTTAACCATTTTGATGGTTGAAGACTAGTGGTGCAAAAGAGCTATCTGAGGATAAACCATGGGTGTAATTTTAAATTGCAACTGGGAAAATGACAACAAGAGTAGTTATTAAGATAGGAGTTGTGCCAAGTTTAAAGCTGAAAAGTTGTTAGACACAAACAAAGTGGAGTTAAGTAAAATTCAGGTAGAATTTAGGTAAATTTCCTCAAAGTCCACTGTCATTCTAAGCAAAATAGAATAGGTTGAGTTTAGCGAGATAAGGTTTGATAGTAATGCTAAGAAACAGCGAACTAAGGATTAATTATTGCTCTAATCTAAAATTTAAGATTGGAGACCAACGATGGGAGGATTTATTGAGGGTATTGCTTTTACCAAATTTAACCCTCGGAAGGCCACTAAGTTAAACTTGTAAGTTAAACTTGGTGGAATAAATCTTAGTTAAGACAAACTTTCCACAATGAAAGTCAATGTTCCCTAGGGAAACAGTGCAAGTATTATGGCAATATATTGCTAACGGGATCAGTTGACTAATTCAGAGGTGAACCCCAATTAAAGGTTAACCCCATTACAGAATTTACGTAAATGAATGGTGTTGTTAAATAACAATATCAGTTGGTAATAGAATTGAGCTTTTTCATTGAAAGCTTCTTTTGTCATGCCTTTGATGTAAAGGGCTAAAGGGCATGGAAGTAACATGAAAGTAAGTAGCAATAATGGGCCAATGTGACAATTTTTTTACTTGTAATCAGGCGAACAGACATCATGAATAACATTCAAGCATCGTTTCAAGCTACAGAAACCGCATTTCACGTGGAAGGCTACGAAAAAATTGATTTTAGTCTTGTCTATGTGAAGGGTGCATTTAACATCGAAAACAGAGAACTTGCTGATAGCTACCGTAAATTTGGTCGCTGTTTGGCCGTAATCGATGCCAATGTCTATAAACTTTATGGACTAGAGATGAGGTCATATTTTCAACACTATGATATTGACCTCACAGTATTTCCCATCATTATTACTGAGCCAGATAAAACCTTAGCAACCTTTGAAAAAATTGTTGATGCTTTTTCCAAGTTTGGCTTAGTTCGCAAAGAACCAGTTTTAGTTGTTGGTGGTGGTCTAATTACTGATGTAGCTGGGTTTGCTTGCGCTGCTTACCGTCGCAAGAGTAACTACATTCGCATTCCCACTACTTTAATTGGTTTAATTGATGCAGGTGTAGCAATTAAGGTAGCAGTTAATCATCGCAAGTTGAAAAATCGCTTGGGCGCATATCATGCACCTTTAAAAGTAATCCTGGATTTCTCATTTTTGAAAACCTTACCAACGGCTCAAGTTCGCAATGGTATGGCGGAGTTGGTGAAAATTGCTGTGGTTTCTAACTCAGAAGTGTTTGAACTGCTATACAAATATGGCGAGGAACTCCTTTCCACTCACTTTGGACATGTGAATGGTACACCGGAAATCAGAGAAATTGCCCATAAGGTGAACTACGAGGCTATCAAAACTATGCTGGAGTTGGAGACTCCTAACTTGCATGAAATCGACCTTGATCGCGTCATTGCTTACGGCCATACTTGGAGTCCTACTTTAGAGTTAGCACCTCGTGTACCCCTATATCATGGTCATGCGGTGAATATAGATATGGCCTTGTCTGCAACTATTGCAGCCCAACGAGGCTACATTACTACAGAAGAGCGCGATCGCATCTTAGATTTGATGAGTCGTATAGGTCTATCACTGGATCATCCTCTCTTAGATGAGAATTTGCTTTGGGATGCTACCCAGTCTATCACCCTAACACGAGATGGCAAACTACGGGCTGCTATGCCTCGCCCCATTGGTGAGTGCTTCTTTGTGAATGATTTAACTCGTGAAGAACTTGATGGGGCTTTGGCTGAACACAAAGGTCTTTGTGCTCAACACCCCCGTGGTGGAGAAGGAGTTGACGCATACATTGAAACGGAAAGTCAGCAAGGACAACTGCTAGGGGTGTAAAGACATGACAAATGTTGTAACCAGAGAAACACCTAGACCAATAACACCCCACAGCATTTTGGTAGCCCAGCTACAAAAAACTTTGAAGTTAGCACAAGAGAATCTCATTCCCTCAGAAATATTAGATTCTCTAAGTGAAGCCGTTGAATTAGCCAAGGGTTTAGACCCTTATTTGGGTGACTATACTACCCCGGAATCCAGCGCCTTAAAAGCATTGGCGGAAAAAACCAGCCAAGAAGACTGGGGTAAACGCTTTAGTGACTGTGAAACAGTTCGTCAATTAGAGCAAGAGATGCTCTCAGGACATTTGGAAGGACAGACATTGAAGATGTTTGTTCACATGACTAAAGCCAAGGGGATTCTCGAAGTGGGAATGTTCACAGGGTATTCAGCTTTAGCTATGGCGGAAGCACTACCCACAGATGGGCGACTCATAGCTTGTGAAGTAGACCCCTATGTTGCTCAATTTGCTCAAGATTGCTTTAGTCAGTCTCCTCACGGTGAAAAAATAGTTGTGGAAGTAGCACCAGCTTTAGAGACCCTCCGGAAGTTAGCAGCAAAAAAAGAATCATTTGATTTGATTTTCATAGATGCTGATAAAAAGGAGTATGTAGAGTACCTGGAAATTATTTTGGCGCAGAACTTACTCACTGCTAATGGGTTAATCTGCGTGGATAACACTTTGTTCCAAGGACAGGTTTACCTACCAGCAGAAAAACGCACCGCCAACGGTGAAGCCATTGCTGAGTTTAACCGTGTTGTCGCTACCGACCCTCGCGTGGAACAAGTTTTGTTACCCGTGCGAGATGGTATCACCTTGATTAGACGGGTTGTATAAACAAAATTAAATTATCCAAAATTAAATTATCCACAATAGTCGGTTTTTAACTTTTGAGCTATGGGACAGGGAATTGATTCCCTGTTTCACTCCAGGAGTATCCTGACTGGCGATGTCGCTGTGACTACCCTGGCCCACACTTTTCTTATTTCTACACACCTATGGCAAAATCTGTTTCTTTATCCCTGGCAAAATCTACAACACCATCAACGGATGTCAGGTTAAAGTTAGTGGCTTTATTTAAAACTCTCGGTACTCTAACATTATTATTAATAGCTTTGCCATTTAATGGTTTGATAGTGTTAATAGCTTTGCTGTGGGGCATTGTGCAATGGCCTTTGAGGAAAAAAGCTCTGGTAGCAGCTGATCCTCGAACCGTTTTGGTGAGCGGAGGTAAAATGACTAAAGCATTGCAACTAGCTCGGTGCTTTCATGGAGCGGGACATCGAGTTATTTTGATTGAAACTCATAAATATTGGTTATCTGGCCATAAATTTTCTCGGGCTGTCAGTGCTTTTTATACAGTTCCCTCCCCGCAATCAGACCCAGAAGGGTATATACAGTCCTTGGTGGCAATTGTGAAAAAAGAAAAGGTTGACTTTTATGTACCTGTATGCAGTCCCGTTGCTAGTTACTATGATTCTTTAGCAAAACCCGCTTTATCAGCATACTGCGAAGTTTTTCACTTTGATGCAGATATTACCAAAATGCTAGATGATAAATTTGCTTTTACTGAGCAAGGGCGATCGCTTGGTTTGTCTGTGCCAAAATCTTTTCAAATCACAGATCCGCAACAAGTGATTAACTTTGATTTTAGTCAAGAAACTCGCAAGTATATTCTCAAAAATATTGCTTATGACTCGGTTCGCCGCTTAAATTTAACTAAATTGCCTTGCAATACCCCAGAAGAAACAGCAGCCTTTGTCAACAGTTTACCCATTAGTGCTCAAAACCCTTGGATTATGCAAGAGTTTATTCCCGGTAAGGAGTTATGCACACACAGCACAGTACGGGATGGGGAATTAAGATTACATTGCTGTTCTAACTCTTCTGCATTTCAAATCAATTACCAAAACGTGGAAAATCCGCAAATTCGTCAATGGGTGCAACAGTTTGTGAAGAGTTTAGGATTAACTGGACAGGTTTCCTTCGACTTTATCCAAGCTGAAGACGGTACAGTTTACGCTATTGAATGTAATCCCCGGACTCATTCAGCCATTACAATGTTCTACAATCATCCTGGTGTTGCAGATGCTTATTTAGGTAAAACTCCTCAAGCTGCACCTGTGGAACCTTTAGCTAACAGCAAACCCACTTACTGGCTATATCACGAAATCTGGCGGCTAACGGGTATCCGTTCCTGGAAACAATTGCAAACATCAGTTAATACCCTAGTGGGTGGCACTGATGCCATTTTCTGCTTTGATGACCCTGTACCATTTTTAACTTTATATCATTGGCAAATTCCCTTACTATTACTGAAGAATCTGCAAGATCTAAAAGGATGGGTAAAAATAGATTTCAATATTGGCAAGTTGGTAGAATTAGACGGCGATTAGAAACTTGAGTTGTGAAATAGAAAAAAATACACACAATTATATAGGAATGTCAATTATGTCGATGCTTGGTATCCTTCATTTAGTTGGGTCTCCATCCAGTGATTTTTACTGCAACTTGTCACGGCTTTATGCTCAAGATTGCCTAGAGGCAATGACAGGGGGATGGGGGTATAATTTTTCCATTGCATATATTACACCTGATGGGTTGTGGCGTTTTCCTCACTCTTTGACTAGAGAAGATATCGCTTTGAGTCAACCTATTTCTGTGGTGGATGCCATCAAGTTTATCACCGAGCAAAACATTGACCTTGTACTACCACAAATGTTTTGTATTCCGGGAATGACTTACTACCGGGCTTTATTCGACTTACTCAAAATTCCTTACATGGGGAACAAAGCTGAAGTTATGGCAATAGCCAGCCACAAAGCCAAAGCTAAGGCCATTGTCGCCGCCGCAGGGGTGAAAGTGCCTGATGGAGAATTGCTTCGCCGTGGAGATGTGCCGACAATCATACCTCCTGTGGTTATTAAGCCCGTAAGTTCTGACAATTCTTTAGGGGTGGCTTTGGTCAAAGAGGTGAGTGAGTATGATGGTGCTTTGAGCCAGGCATTTGAATATGCAGATGAGGTGATTGTCGAAAAATTTATTGAACTTGGTAGAGAAGTGAGATGTGGTATTCTTGTTCAATATGGGGAATTAGTGGGTTTACCTCTGGAAGAATATTTGGTACACCCTGATGAAAAACCTATCCGCAACCATGCTGATAAACTCCAACAAACCCATGATGGTAACTTGCATTTGACTGCAAAAGATAATATCAAAGCTTGGATTGTTGACCCCAAGGACCCCATTACCCACAAAGTTCAGGAAGTTGCTAAACAGTGTCATCAGGCTTTGGGGTGTCGCCACTATAGTTTATTTGACTTTCGCATTGACCCACAGGGACAACCTTGGTTTTTAGAAGCTGGGTTGTATTGTTCTTTTTCTCCTCAAAGTGTGATTTCTTGTATGGCGAAAGCAAAGGGTATTTCTCTTAATGAGTTATTCTCCACCGTGACCAAGGAAGCATTACAAATTCATGGTTAGTGGAACATTAAATATTTAAATCGCGTAAAGCCAGACGAATTTGCTCTACACGCCTGCGGTTGACACCGAGATCTGATTCTCCTATGCGAGATGCTGAACGGGCGTGAATGACTGACTCGTTAGTAGGTAAATAAAACTCTACATCATCAATAAATTTGAAAATGCGGCTTTTACATAGGGCATGAATGTAATTATCTGTCTGTTCTATGACCTCTGTGCGGGGAACAACACTGAGAACCTGGAGTAAGGTTCCTCGTGCTTTGTCCCGATGTACATGATAGGTAATAGGGTCAATGGCGTGTTTAGCATCAGGGTTCTGACTGAGAACACAGTTATTGGAAGGGGGACAAGGACTGAGATAACCATTATGAATTCCCAAACTAGAAGATTCAGCCCAAGTAGGGGTAGGCAGTATTAAACCACTAATCAGGGTGAGGAAGATTATCAAGGTGATCCTTCGCCAGAGTGATTTTGTCAAAGCCGTGAGCAGATGGGACATGACCAAATTATTCCTTTTATTCCTTAAGGTACAGCACTGAAATATTCTCCATTATTTTTACATTATTTTTCCATCATTTTGGCTGGTGGGGAGAAGGTGAACTGTGGTAATTGACTGTGTGAATTTCAGGTTTTTTGATTTGCTGATTTAAATCTACCTGCGATAAATTCTCGCTTTTGTGAATGTTTTGTTTTGCGGTTGGTAACTCGCTTTCGCCACATCTGGAAACTAGATTCTTTCATTTGTTGCCGCATCAGGGCAATTACTTGTTTTTCTTGGAGCCCAAATTGAGTTTCAATGGCTTCCATGGGTGTTCTATCTTCCCATGCCATTTCAATAATGCGGTCAATGGTTTCGGGGTCAAGGTCTGGTAATTTCATGTTTTGCTAGTAAGAGAGTGTTGATAATTCAAAGAGCAAGGCTATGATAGTTTTCTTTCTTTTATTGGTTGGGCGGGATTCCCTGCATAAACAGTCATGGATGCTAATGATTTAACAGCCACTCCCCCTAGGGTTAATACAGCCCCTCTACCAACCCTCACTCCGGGGCCAATTACTGATTTGGCTGCAATCCAACTACTTTGTTCAATATAAATCGGGGCAATTTTTAACGCAAAGTTCAGGTCATTCCAATCATGATTGCCGGTGCAGAGATACACGCCTTGAGATATGCAGGCGTGACTTTCTATGGTTACATGGGCTAGGTTATCTATCCAAGCATCTTCACCAATCCAAACATAATCACCCACAGTCAAGCGCCAAGGAAATTTGACCCGCACCCCCGTCTTAATGCGAACACCTTGACCAATAGTGGCTCCAAATATCCGTAATATTTTCACTTTTACAGATGAAATGGGAAGCCAAGGAGTTGCAACTAACGGGGAACCAACGAAGTACCACAAAAGTTGTTTCCAGTACCTTGCGCCGGGGGTATAATTACCAAGGGTGTATTTATCTAGCCGCATAAGATGGTTCACTAAAACGAGGGTTAAAGCTGGCTCCAGTACGACCGGACACAATCCACAACAGTGAACGTCCACCATCCCGCATAATACGGAGTATTGATTCTCTCCCTTGGGAAGAGGAAATAGAAACTGGTGTAAAAATTATGCCTTGACTACCTAGAACTAAGGTGGCTATGGTTTTGGCTCTGGGCATATGGTAGTCTGAGGTAATTAAATAAATGTGCTGTATATTCTGGCGCTTAAAATCATTTACTAGGGATGTAAAGTTGGTAACAGTGTCAACGGCGCGGTAATCCAAGTGAATGCGGTGGGTGATGTTTGCACTTTTAAAGATGGCTTGGGCTTGTTCTTTGGGAATACCAGTGGAAATCCATATATCTAACTGGGGATGTTTTTTGGCAAATTGAGCAGTGAATTTTTCTCGTTCTATACCTCCGCCCAGGGTCAGAATGGCTTGGGGATGGGGAGCTTGGTAAGCTGCGATGGCCATTCGGGTGGGAATTATGCTCAATAATCCCACTAGAAAACCTGCTAGGATGAAAAACCAATTTTTTTTGTTCAGTTTCAACATAACATGAACTGAAATTATGTTTATTTCTACAGTATTGTAGAACCTATAGTTTAATTTCGGGAATATCAAAGGTTGGGGAAAAATTGTACTGAGCTTAGTTCAAGTATATTTACTAATCCCTAGCTCATGTATGAATAACTACCGACATTTCCTGGAAATAAGCAAATATTTGTTTAACTGTTACTCCCACTTGATGATTTAGCGCTTTTATTGAAACTAGCTTCTATTAAATTTATACTGAGGATAATTTCTGCCAATACTCGCTGCAATCAGCAATATAAACCATATTTACCCATAAGCGTTGAATCCTGCAATAAAAATTTACAATTTTTGCGTTTTACCCAGATAAAGTTCATTGTCTATTAAGAATAGAGTCATTAATTGCTCAAATTTTGTATCACCGACGCAGAACTTGGACAGTCAACAGTCAACATTTCTGGGCTGTGGATAACTGATGACTGCCTAGGGACAATATACCATATCCTTGTTGCTAACTAAATTTTTGTGGTAACTTTGGCAATGAATGATTGTAATAATAAGCGCTACTTCCCTTTAAATTTTTCACACATTCGGCAATAGATAGTTCAGGGGGAATAGAAATTACCACATGAATATGGTCTTCAATTCCACCAATAGCATGAATAATACAACCCAGATGATCAGCCTTACCAATTAAATAACCATGTACCCCATTTTCTATATCATGACTAATTAAAAGCTCACTTTTTTTAGTCGCCCGAACAATATGATAATACAACCGCCATAAAGCCACAATCAAATTGATGAATTAAATCAAAAAATCACAGAAAAAGTACAAACAACCTCAACCTACTTCCTAGTCCGTTTTTAACCGACTTTAGCTTTGAGACGGGGAATTCATTCCTCGGCTCCCCCATGTGGATAACCATCGGCAATGGTTCCTGTGTTCCTGAATATCCTGATACACTGCCGGCATTTTAGCGGCGATCCTATTCCATGTATAATTATCAAAGATAAATTACCCAGGTTGATCGCCCTAGGTTGGGGTATCTTGGCAGCAGTAAGACAAAGGCTGAACTCGTGAATAGGTAAGCACAACTAAGGTTGAATTTAGTCATGACTTGAGTTTACCGTTGCTGTCTGTGCAACACAACGCAAACCAAATCAATATCAGTTAAACTTAATTAAATTAGTAAGCATCGGGATTCAATCGGAGAAAATATGACTGAATCAACATTGCTAAACTTAGATCAATCCACACCAGATTCAACCCCAGATTTTGTTAATCCCCCCACCCAGGACGAATTACTCTGTGATGACGGCATCCCCATGGAAACCTATCGCCATAAACTGCAAATGGACTTACTAGTTGATCCCCTAGCAGCTTGGCTGGGGGATAAAGATGCCTTTGTAGGGGGTAATATGTTTGTTTACTTTAGTCCCCATCAATTGAAAAACCATGATTTTCGTGGTCCGGATATGTTTGCTGTGTTAGATGTTCCCAAGGGAGAGCGCAAATGCTGGGTAACTTGGGAAGAGGGTAAAGGTCCCGATGTGGTAGTGGAATTGCTATCCTCTAGCACTGCTTCCAGAGACAAGACAGACAAAAAAGAAATATACCAAAACAGGCTCAGAGTACCAGAATACTTTTGGTATGATCCCTTTAATCCCAATGAGTTTGCCGGTTTTATGATCAGGGATTATGGATATGAACCAATCATCCCCAATGAGGAAAACAGGCTCATCAGTCAAAAATTAGGTTTAGCCCTAGTGCGTTGGCCTGGGGAATTTGGAGGAGCCAATGCTGTGTGGGTAAGGTGGGCGACTTTAGACGGGGTTCTACTACCTACGGCCCGTGAATTAGCCCAACAAGCCCAGCAACAAGCCCAGCAAGCCCAGCAACAAGCCCAACAAGCCCAGCAAAGAGCAGAGGCTGCGGAATTGTTACTTGCACAAGAGCGCCAACAAAGGGAAGAACTGCTGGCTAAGTTACAGACAATGGGGATAAATCCTGATCAACTTTAGATGTTGTTTTATAACTTTTGAAGAGGGAATTTTCATTTTAGAGAACAAAGATAAATTCCCTACTTTTTAACTATCCTTAGTTAAGGAACATTGAATTTTATCGGCTAGAATCTTTACATTAGGTTCTTGAACCATAGAGGCATGAGATCCGGGTACTTTATGGATTTGAGCTAAAGACTCTTGAGACCAACCATAGCGATAAAACAACAAAGAAATTAGTTTTTCTGTTGGTCTTGAATTTACGCGTCCTTGTGCTATGAATAGAGTTATTTTTCCTTGATATCTATCCATGATATATTTTTTGTCCGAAGTATTATTGGGATTGTATGTTGATTGAGGAATTTCATCAGGCTTTTTATCGGCTGTGTAAAAAATCGTCTTCATAATTAGTTGAATTAGTTCAATTAGTTGAATTAACTTTTTTGAATTCACTGTCAAGATTTTAGTTAATTGTTTTTTAAAAAAATTAAATCTAAGGTCATTTCCGAACATATCGAGTATGCCTAAAAAAGCGACCTTTTTTCCTTTTTGTTCAAGTTGTTTAGCTATCTCATAAGCGACTAAACTACCAAAAGAGAAACCTGCTAATAGATAGTCACCTTCAGGCTGAATGGCCAGAATATCCTTTACATGATGAGAAGCAAGAGCTTTAATATTTTCTTCTGTTGTTCTATCTTCTAAGAAAAATATTGTATAACCAGATTCCAAAAAATAAAAAGAATATTCTTTTTCAAGATATTTACTCAAAGGAGTTGCTTCATGAATACCATTTGCACAAAAGAAAAAAGGTGGTTTATTATTCTGAGAATTAAGGGCTATCATGAGTGAGTATGGGTTAGGACGTAATCCATTACGACCTAAATTAATAATCAGCAATTTGTGATAATCTTTTGGATCAAGTGCATTAATAAATGAATTATTTGGCAGATCCACTAAAGGCTCATTCATTGAGTGAGCAATTTCTGCAATGGTGGGAAACTGGAAAAATGAAGTTAGAGAAAAATGCTGATCAAAGTTTTTTTCCATTTCAGATACGAGGGAGGCAGATAAAATAGAGTTTCCGCCTAATTCAAAAAAATTGTCATGTATTCCAATAGATTCATGTCCTAAAACTTTTTGCCATATATTAGCTATTTGTTGTTCTATATCATTACGAGGAGCTACAAATTCTTCCTCTAGGCATATCAAATTATTATGGTGATTTTTATTTTTTCCTTCAATTTTATCCCTGGAGATATTCGGGGATAAATTAATCCAGTATGATTCACCCTCAAAAGGATAGGTGGGAAGTGAAATCGGTGAACATTGTTTGTAATCCTCAACTTTAGACCAGTCAATTTTTGTCCCTATTAACCAAAATTGAATTAAGGTAGCAAATAAAATATACACATGGTCACTGCTTTCAATTTTGTCATAATTTTTAATGCTTAAAGAACATACATCTAGGAGAATTGAATTATTATCTAATGATAAATTGGCTAGATTTTGTGAATCTATGTTATTAAAGTCAAATTCTTTTTGCCATTGTTCAGGAGTAATACTTTGAGCAACTTTAATTGTATTACCTGTCAAAGATGAAACTACTGGAATTGTTGGCAGTTGAAAATTATGAAGAGATTTAAAGTTTTTATTTTCGGTAATTATAAAAATTACATCTTCTAAAGTTAAAACTTCTGCTATGACTAAAGCAGTATAAGTTCCCATCCCGTAGGCAATAGACATTGCCGGATTGATTCCCCAGTATTGAAATAATTGAGCAACGGCATATTCACAAATGAAATCAACTAATTTACTATGAAGGGAATTTTCTAAATTATCTTCTTTAATCAATTCTAGGAAAGATTTCCCTACATAGGAATCAAGCATTAATTCTAATGGTTCTAAAAGAGAATCAATAGCCGAGTTATTTTTTTGATAAAAAAGTTGAATAATTGGTTTAATTTTATGACTTTCTCCAGTAAAAATAAAACCAACTGGCGCAGATTTTCTTCTTGTGATTTTCCCACTAAATACCTCTAATGATTCTTCATTACAAACATAACTGTTTAGTTGGATTTTTAACTGTTCTTTGGATTCAGTGATCACAGCTATACGGTGTTGAAATTGCGATCGCCTAGTGTTAGCCGTAAAACAAATATCGGACAAAGAGGCTTCAGGGGTATGTTCTAGGAAAGCTTGGTAACGTTGGGCTAAGGCTTGTAAAGCAGTGGGACTTTTTGCGGTTAGGGTAAAAATTTGTAAAGGAGCAGGATTCAGTTCAACTTTTGCCTGAGAGGGGACTGATTCTAATATCACATGAGCATTAGTCCCCCCCAGACCCAACGAACTAACTCCTGCTCGGATTAGCCCTGTGTCTTCGGGTAAAGTTTCTAAGGTTTGTTGTACTTTTAGTCCTAGCTTGGCAAAAGAAATTCCAGGATTAGGCTCTTGAAAATGTAAAGTAGGTGGTATTTGACGGTGATAAAGCGAAAGAGCAACTTTAATCAACCCCGCAATACCGGAAGCCGCTTCTGTATGACCAATATTGGTTTTCACACAGCCCACTCCACAGGGATTATCGGGAGTTCGATTTTTCCCCACCACTGCTCCTAATGCCTTCATTTCTAGGGCATCTCCGATCAATGTTGCCGTACCATGAGCTTCAATATAATTAATGGAACTAGGATTAATATCTGCCTGTTGATAAACTTTTTGTAGGAGCTCAATCTGGGCTTGCATACTCGGTGCAGTCAAGCCATTACCCCTACCATTGTGATTAACGCCGCTTCCTCGAATAACAGCATAAACGCGATCGCCGTCTGCTTGAGCTTGGGATAAAGGTTTTAACACAACGACTCCAATTCCCTCACCGCGAACGTAACCATCAGCTTTAGCATCAAAAACTTTGCAACGACCATTCCCGGAGATTAAGCCTGCATTGTCAAACCTAGAAGCAATCACCGAAGAAAAAGTTAGATTTGTGCCACTGACCAAAGCTAAAGAAATTTCTCCATTCCATAAGTTGCGACAAGCCTGATCTATGGCCACGAGGCCAGAGGAACATGTGGTGTTAATTACCAGACTTGCTCCTCGAAAATCAAAGTAGGAAGAAACTCTATTTGCTAACATACATTCGACGGTACCAATGCTAGCAGAAAAGGTTGAGTCTTCGTTGAGCAATTTCAGGTATTCACTACCAGTAGCTCCAGTAAAAACACCCGTATTTGTACCGGCTAAGTTAGCAGGAACTAGCCCCGCGTCTTCCAATGCTTCCCAAGTGGTTTCTAATAAAAGTCTGTGTTGAGGATCAATCTTAATGGCTTCCTCCGAAGAAATGCCAAAAAACGCCGCATCAAATTTATCTATGGCCTTTAGAAATCCGCCCCGACCCTTCATTTCCCTAGGGCGACCCATCGGTACATCTGTGATAGTATCTACGCCGTCTCGAATTACCTCCCAGAATTCACTAGGACTATTTGCATTGGGAAAACGACATCCCATACCGATAATTGCGATCGATTGTCCAATCATTAAGTTTTTTATCTTTACTTACCACCTAGGTTGACACAAATATATTATACACGCTAGCTTTGTTGCTGGTCAAGCTATTCCCGCGGAGTTGCCCCTTGGTCTAGCATATTCTTTTACCATGGTTTGTCTGTTACTGAAATTTTTGGCAACTCTAAGGGCTTGACTGTCAAATAAAAATCATAAACAAATAAGGAGTTTTTGTCCTAATGACCTTAAGTTCCATTAATTCAAATTCCCAGGCTGGATCCCTTGAATTACTTGCCACAGAGCTTACAAGTCCACCTGCTTTACTCAATAATTCGGGTAGCACTGTTACAATCACCCTCACGGCAACGGGTCAATGGTCTTTGATTAACTTTGAAACATCCGACCCTACCCTAATTAAATATAAAACCCCAGTAGATGGCGATGGTCACCCCCGTGACAAAAACGATGAAAAATACAAACTTAAGTATCCTCAGTCGAACCCTGGAGCCATGGTTGCAGAAATTAAAGATGCTAAGGGCAATACAAAATCTACGGTGAGCGGTAAGCAACAAAGCTTTGAATTGCAACCAGGGGAAACAGTTTCCTTCCTCATCAATGATGATCCTAAATGGTATGGCAACAACGCCGGTAAGCTAACCATTAGTTATACCTCAACAGTTAAGAGTACAGACCCTAAACCACAGCCTGAAATTCTCAGCATCACGGACCTCTATAATACCGGGGTAGATAATGCCCGTCAGGTTTTGGCCGACAGCATTCCTGACCCCCACTACACCCTAGCAACCTATCCAGCCGGTACAGAACTCCCGGGTGTTACTACTCCGAACAAGGATTTAGCTCCTATCAACTGGGTTCCAAATACCCAAACAGCTCGATGGATTGGGCCTAAGACACCTTTTGCTAACGGGCCTGTTGGAAACTATAGCTATACAACGACCTTTACGCTACCTGAATTTTCTGAAGCATTGATTGTCGGTGAACTTTCTGTGGATGACAATATTACCGATATTGTGCTTAACGGGGTATCAGTGGGTAATCCTGTTCCTTTAAGCTCCTGGACAAAGATTGGTCGTTTTTCAATTTCCACTGGATTTGTCGTCGGTACCAACACCCTTGAATTTAAACTGCATAGTGTTGGGGGTCCAACGGGGTTGCGAATTGATAGTATTAGTGGAACTTATAAGCCATCTTCCTTGAAAGCCACTATCTATGAAGATCGCGACTTCCAAGGTGTTAGCAAGGAAGTGGGCCTTGGGAGCCATGATGTATGGAACATCGGTTTTCCAAACGATGCGCTAAGTTCTTTGAAGGTGCCACAAGGACTCAAGGTTACTCTATACCAACACGCTACTAATCAGGGTCGCAGTAAGGTTTTTACTGCTGATGCTCCTTGGGTTGGTGATGATTTTGATAATATTACCTCTGCCATCAAAGTTGAGTTGTTGCCATCCTCCTTGACGGCTCCCATTGTTGTTACAGTGCCTCCAGCAAATGCACCTACAATTCCTCAAGGTTTCCACTCTCCTTTTACCTTTACTCCATCTGCTGCTCCCGTAATTCAGTGGAATGGCTACACTTATTGGGCGTACAGTTATACCGACAACAGAATGGCTATGGCTATCCTTGCTTATGATGCCCAAGGTCAGATTGTTAGACAGTGGGAAAAACCAGGTGCTCGTTATCTTACCAGCATTACTGTGGATTCCGCGCAAAAAACTATTATCCTTACCGGACAAGCGAACCAAACCACTGTATTGTCTTGGGACGAATTACGGTTATAAGATGGCTGTGCGCGGGTATTCATTTGTTAAGTGGCAATAGCGATGGCGATTATCGCTTCTTGAGGTGTGTTTTAGTGCACCTCTTCTCTGCTTCTATCTAACACACTCAAAACAATCAAGCTAAATAGAGGGAGATCTGGGCGCTATTTAACCTAGAATGGCCATCGCTTTCCAAGAAACAAAACACAATGTTTGTTATCTGCAAATTGTAATTTCACCCCATTCGGTATTTTTCTTACAAAAGGAGATATTTACTCTACCATGGACCTACAATCATTTAATGCCACCACCCAGTCCGGTTCCTTTGAATTGCAAGCAATTCAAGAAGTTCCCCTTACTGCTCTAACAAATGTTTCCAATCATGCAGTTAAGGTTGAAATTACCTCGACAGGTCAGTGGTGTTTAATTAATTTTGAAACCCCTGACCCCAAACTAGCCAAATACAAACGATTGACAGACGGTGATGGTTATGAACCCGATAAAAATGCTGAAAGTTATAAACTTAAGTATCCACATCTAAAGCCAGCAGCCCTCGTTTCAGAAATTAAGGATGCAGAAGGTAATGTAAAATCTTCCTTTGGTGGAAAGCAGCAGAGTCTAAAATTGGAACCAGGTGAAACTCTTTCCTTTATCATGAATGATGATCCCCGTTACTTTAACAACAATGCTGGTCAGTTGACAATTAGCTATTCAGTGTCTGCTTAAATCAAGTTAATTGTTATTCCTTTTTTTCGTGATTAGCTAAATCAAATGTGGCTATAACTTAATAAATTACCAATAAATTAGCAGTGTGCTCTGGCACACTTTTTTATTATCGAGTAACCTTAGTGAATTTTATAGGAAGGGTTTTTAAACCTCTTAAAGTGATGCTTTCATGCAGAAATGTTGAATGTCTTTACAAAAGTTTACATAGTTAGATATAGTAGTCCTATCAAAGGTGAAAATGTCAACATCTCATAATATCTTCCATCCAATGAACATAACTGATTTGTTGACACATACAAGCTTGAAGGTAGC
>NZ_JANQDJ010000082.1:0-55600 GCF_029891685.1 Umezakia ovalisporum Ak1311
CGCTACCTTCAAGCTTGTATGTGTCAACAAATCAGTTATGTTCATTGGATGGAAGATATTATGAGATGTTGACATTTTCACCTTTGATAGGACTACTATATCTAACTATGTAAACTTTTGTAAAGACATTCAACATTTCTGACCTGATTGGTAACTTCAATACTGGAAATCTCAAACATAAACTATTATTTGGGTTTGATTTATCTAGAGAGGTATTTCAAGGTACTTCTCAGCGTGTTCAAGTTAATCCTCTAGATTTATTTAATCCCGTATACGGTTCACAAAACATCGGTGATGTACTTACTGAATTTCCCAATGAGCCATTTACTCAAGAGGGTTTAGGATTTTATTTACAAGACCAAATTTCCCTATCTGACAATTTTAAATTAGTAATTGGGGGGCGTTTGGATATTGTGAATCAAAAACAAGAAGATTCAGAAAGAAATGTGATTTTATTTCAAGAAGATACAGCATTTAGCCCCCGCGTTGGTATAGTTTATCAGCCAAGCAAATTAGTTTCACTGTATGCTAACTACAGCAGTTCATTTGAGCAGGTAACAGGCACAACTTTTGATAGAGGTTTATTTCAACCAGAGCGAGGTACACAATATGAATTAGGAGCTAAATTTGATTGGACAGATAAACTTTCATCAACAGTTTCTGTATATCAAATTACACGCTCTAATGTGCTTACTACTGACCCCAGAGATCCGGATTTCTCCATCCAAACCGGGGAACAAAGAAGTCGTGGTTTTGAAGTAGATATTGTTGGTGAAATACTACCTGGATGGAAAATAATTGGTGGTTATGCGTACAATGATGCACAGGTAACTAAAGACAATGATATTCCAGTTGGAAACCGCATTAATAACGCGCCAGAACACACTATTAGTTTGTGGAATACCTATGAAATTCAAAAAGGAAATCTACAAGGTTTAGGTTTTGGTTTAGGACTCTTTTATGTAGGAGAAAGGGAGGGAGATTTAAACAATACCTTTAGATTGCCTAGTTATTTACGCACTGATGCAGCATTATTTTATCGCCGAAATAATTTCCGAGCCGCTCTTAACCTACAAAATGTGTTTGATACTGAATATTTTGAAATGGCTGAAAACCGCTTACGTGTTTTTTACGGTGCACCCTGCACAGTAAAATTAACATTGGGCTGGGAACTTTAATTTACAAATTGCTCTCATGGATAATCTTTGATTGAGATTGATGACAACTTATATACAGCCCTTGAATGGTATGAGGGCTGTTTTATTACCCAATTTATCACCCATTTATTCAATGATTAGAAAATGGTTTTATTACCTAAAATTGTTTTTAACAATAACCATGTCTGTAATACCTTTAAAGGGTTTTTATAGCTTTTGTAATCAAAAAGTTTTATCCTTAAAATCCCAATTAATCAAATCCGAATGTCGAATTATTAAGCATGAATTAGGAGAGAGTTGTCTTACTCAATATCCCCAATGCATAATTGTAACTGACCAAGAAAGCTTAGAAATTTTAGTAGCTTTGGGTTTAAAACCTAGAGCAGCAACTACAGCTAACCGGGTAGGTAATAAAGGATATATCTTAAGAAAAAATATTGATAAAATTATTGATTTAGGCAAAGAAAGTCAACCCAACATTGAGAAAATAATCCAGTTAAATCCAGATTTGATTTTAGATTTTTTTATCAGTGATGAAAATTATCAACTATTCTCTCAGATAGCTCCAACAGTGTCCATAAATTATACAGAAACAGGGTTGAAAGAAACTTTATTACAGGTTGCTAAAATACTTTAAAGAAATCAAGTAGCAGAAAAAAGATTAGAATTTTATCAACAAATAATTCAAACATTAAGAATTGCTTTTGCTCGCAACATCAAAAATACAGAAATTTCTGTAATGCGATTTTACACAACCATTCAATTTACACAATTTTTGAATGAATTATCATTTCCTGTTAGCATTTTACAGGAATTAAAGTTATCCGTACCCCTAGCACAACGTCAACTTAGTAATAATGCCAATGTCAGTTATAACAATGTGAGTTTAGAAAGTGTAAATTTGTTAGAGTCAGATGTTATGTTTATAGCATTAGACCCAGGTGCGGAAGAAAACTTTCAAAAATATCAAAATAGTCCTTTATGGCAAACACTTAATGTAGTTAAAAATAATCGAGTATATATTGTTGATTCAGGTTACTGGATTTTTGGAAAAATCATATCAGCAAATGCCATTTCAGACGACCTTGTTAAATATTTGTTAGAAAGTCCATAAAAATAATGAAAAAAAGATTATATAACCCTATCAAATTAGTCTTGATTTTCCTAATAAGCGTAATTTTAGTTAGGGCTTGTTATGACAATCATCATCAAATTACAAATTCAAATCAGACAAAATTAGCAATATCTGAATGTAAAGTCATCACACATCCTGTAGGGGAAAGCTGCATTCCTTTACAACCGAAACGCATCATCGCATTAGATGAAACCTCTATGGAAGCCTTGTTAGCACTGGACTTAAAACCAATAGCAGCAATACAGCCAAATATTGCAGGTAGTATGATACCAAAGTTGGGTAAAAAAGCTGAGGGAATAGTTTCTTTAGGGAAAAATAATCAACCAAACATAGAAAAAATGGTGCAGTTAAATCCAGATTTAATCTTGGGTTTTTCTATGGGTGCTCAGGAATACAAATTATTGTCCCAAATAGCACCTACAGTTACACTTGATTATGTTCAAAATGCCTGGAAAGATGCTTTCTCACGTATTGCTGAAATCACAGGGAAAAGTGAAAAAGCACAAAAATTACTTGAGGAATATCACCAACGAGTTCAAAAGTTACGCAGGTTTATAAGTCATAAACTCAAAGGAAAAACTGTTTCTGTGAGTCGCTTTTATGCTGGCAACAAATTTACAGAATTCCGCACTAAATATTCATTTCCTGGCAGTGTAATCACAGAGGTAGGAATACCTATACCAGAAATTCAAAATCAACTTACTACTAATGAAAATCAACCTCTAGTTTCAGTTAGTTTAGAACGCCTAGATTTAATCAATGCTGATATTTTATTTATTGTCTTAGATCCCGGCGCGGAAGAGAATTTGCAAAAATATCAAAATAGTCAACTATGGCAAAATCTGAAAGCAGTTAAAAATCAACGAGTTTATACTGTTGATTCAAGTTACTGGATTTTTGGAAATATTATTTCAGCCAATGCCATTTTAGATGATTTGTTTACATTTTTAGTAAAAGCATCATGATAGTCGATTCTAAAAATATACAAACACTGTCAACATCTCAGGAAATAGCTAATAATATGCTGGATTTTTTACTAAAAATATTTACTCTTGCTCAAATAAATTTAGATAGTTTTTATACAGACCTCATAATTTTGACTCACCCTCCTGATGGTGTTGAGGTGATTTCAGTTAATGATTATCTACAACCAGATAGACTTTTATCTCAATGGCAAACCAGCGATATATACCAAAAAAGTCAAGATCTTCGCATTGCTGCTTCTATTTGGAACAAAGTTTATAGCTGGAAAACATTACCGGGTGTGTTAGCTTTGATGACTTGGGCGGGAATTGGGTTAAATTCAGAAATTGATAATGTGAGTTTTGTGTTGGAAGACGGTGAACCCAAGGCATTATGGTTTCATGATTTAAGTGGTACAGTAATTTATCCGCCAAGATTACCTATCCCTATTCCCCAAGATTATCCAGGCAAAATAGTCGATAGTGTAGAAAATTTACATAAAGCAGTATTTACTAGCTTATTCCAGTGCAATTTTGCACCCATGATAGAACGAGTCCATAGTTTAACTAAACTTTCTAAAAAAACTATGTGGGGTAATGCGGTAAATGCTTCAGAAAGACAGTTTGCGGAAATTAGTAAATGTACAAATTCAGAATCAATAAAAACAGATTATTTGGTTTTATATGAACAACGGAATAATTCAGTTATGCCAAGACCTAACCCACTTTATAATTTAGTCCGCACCGAACAAATTAATGAACCTGGGTTACCCGCCACAACTACGGTCCGTCTTACCTGTTGTTTATATGCTTTGATTCCTCCTTATGATCAAAAATGCACAAACTGTCCTTTATTAAAACCACAGGAACGAATTGCCCAAATGAAAAAATACATGACAGAACCTGATTAAATTCATACAGATAATTTCATCTGAGCCACGTAGACAAGGGCAGGTATCTTGCTTGCCACACCAGATTTTTACCATTGATATTTGTACTTAATTTATCTGCTATAGCCGCATTAATATAGCCTTTCCTAGGCTAATGAAGTACACACCAATTTGTTCCCTGGTCCCTATTGCCTAAAAGTAAAAAACTTTGTACCTCATGAGTATGGGAACTGCTATAAAAAAATTTACCCACTTCTTTCACATCAAAATGTCACAACAACCAAACTCTGCCAGTATGCGTAATTTTTTCATGATCTGGCTTGGTCAACTAGTTTCCACTATGGGTAGCCGCATGACCGGCTTTGCAATTGAAATTTGGGCATGGGACATTACAGGTAAAGCCAGTACCCTAACGTTGGTGGGTTTTTTTAGTTTACTTCCCAGCATTATTATTACCCCCATCAGTGGTGTAATTGTAGACCGCTTTAACCGCAAACTGCTGATGATGGTCGGTGATACAGTTGCCGTTGCCAGCACAATTATAATTTTGTTGCTGTACCTCACCAATAATTTACAAATTTGGCACTTTTACCTGACAGGGGCTATTGTCGGGACTTTTAATCAATTTCAATATTTGGCTTATTCTGCTTCAGTGGCACTAATGATTCCTAAAGAACATTACACCCGCGCTAGCAGTATGGAATTTGTGTCAAGTTATGGGAGTCAAATTATTGCACCTGCTTTCGCCGGTTTTCTTTATACAGTTATTGGTTTTCTGGGAGTTTGGTTGATTGATATTTTTACTTTTTTTATAGCGATTTCCACTTTATTTTTCATCAACATTCCTCAACCATCGCCGACAAAAAAAACTGAAAAAATAACTAACATTTGGCAAGATTTAGGTTTTGGTTGGTGCTACGTTACTGGCCAAAAAAGTTTATTAGCACTATTAATAGTGAACTTGTTATTTTGGCTACCCCATGACATAGGAGATTCTTTGTATGCACCAATGATTTTATCACACACTCATAATAACACCTTAATATTGGGAAGTTTAGCTTCGGCTGCGGGTTGTGGTGGTGTAACAGGTGCAATAATTGTCAGCACTTGGGGTGGATTTGAACGCAAAATCAAAGGTGTTTTATGGGGGATGATGGGTGCTGGTATCAGTAAAATAGTGTTTGGTTTGGGTAGAACTCCTTGGGTTTGGATTCCGGCACAATTTTGTTCTTCTTTTCATTTTCCTTTAAATGGCAGTTCAAATAATGCTATTTGGTTAGCAAAAGTTGCGCCTAATCTGCAAGGAAGAGTTTTTGGGGTGCGATCGCTACTTTTACAGATAGCTTCTGCCATCGCCTACTTAATAGCAGGTCCCTTGGCGGATAATGTATTTGCACCTGCTTTGAGTGTAGGGGGTGGTCTTTTTCATCTTTTAGGAGGATTATTTGGCACTGGTACTGGTGCAGGAATCGCGCTGTTGTATGTAATTTGTGCCTTGTTTATGTTACTCGTTGGTTTAATCGGGTTGACAGTCCCCTTAGTGCAGGATATTGAAAACAGTGTACCTGATCATGAGTAGATAAAACTACTACTGAAAATTTCCCGCACAAGCAGCTTCCCCGGAAACGGGATCAGGATAAATAGCTAGAGTGTGGTATCCAGGAGCAGTGTCTTGATATATTATTCTAAAGGTATAGAGCTTACTTCTACCTTGGTCATCAGTAATCACCGTTAAAAGTGTATTGTCCATTTTAGGTAGTCCAGGAATATTTAGTCTTTTAATTCGCCGGAGTTGAATCACATTTGCCGAGGATTTTTCACAATTTCCTGAACTCAATTTTTGTTCTCCACCAAACTGTATACACATAGGCCCATCAAAATCCATAGTTACCTGTGACGGGTCATTTAACCAAACTTTTTTAATTGTTTCACCAGCTGGCAAAAAGCTTAAATTTGTACCTTGCTGATAGGAAACATTGATAGTAGGTACAACTCCGCCTAAACCTTGAGCCTGGCAAGAAAACATCGAACGCAAAACAGCATTACTAGCCAAAGCTCCGCCTGTAAATAATAAGATTGCACCCGAGAAAATCAGAGAAGTCAAAGGCAAGACATGAGGATATTTAAGTATTGTTTTTATCAACTTAAAGTGTTTCATAGCTAAAAACAGATAAATGAGCAAAAATATTTACCATATTTAGTAGAGATGTGAATAGTCACATCTCTACCAATACCAGCAATTACGAATTACCAATTACAACTGAATTGTTCTATTGACATATATTTCCACTTCTTTGCCAGCTGGTATAAACCAAACATTAGTTTGCCGCATCATTTGAGAGATTGCCTGTTGGTTGCGTTGGGAAATTTGCGGAACTATAGAGCTTAAACCACCTTCTAAAATTCCAGCCGGGATATTACGTCTATTATTAGTATTAGTCACTACTGTGCTACTACCCTCAATGGTAACTTGGGATTCAGTACGATTAAACAACTCGGCTCCTTTACCAATACCTCCCAAAACAAATAGTCCTAAATCCATCCCTGCTATAGATGAACCTTGATTGGGATATTGATTTGCTACTAAAGGTTTACCTTGGGGAGCGCGAACTATAATTGCATTTTTGGGTAAATTTCTTTCTAGGAGTTCGCCGTTATTTTCTGCAACCACTGTGACCACATTCAACTGTAATAGTCCTTGTTCAGAAATAGAAGTAATTTCTGTCAATAACTCAGTATTGGCAGGTAAAGCGATCGCACCATCCACTGATTTTAATGGTTCTGTCAAACGCAAAACAAACACGTTGTTGTCTTCATTAGTTTGATTATTTCTTGACCTGGTAGTTTCCCCGAAAACAGCTGTTGCTAATACCGCTTTAGCACTACTCCCTACTTTGATAGATTTGGCGCTCTGTGAGCCTGTCTGGCCGACTAGAATATCTTCCTCTGGTGGCGTTGGTTCAAAGCTAGAGTTCGTTCTCTGGACTCGTGCATTTGTGTTACTTTCTGGTACAGATAAAGTTGTATTCACTCTAGATTGACCGGTGGCGTTGACCTCCCCGTAGCTACCTAACTTAGCTAACCTCATCCATTCATCCAGGGGGTTTGGTGGAGAAGGTGGAATCTGTGGGGTGATAATTGGAGGTGCAGGTGCAGGTGCAGGTGCTGGCGGAAGCACGGGAGCTACAGCAATGGGTGAGACAGGATCTGGTGAAGCAGCTGGCCTTTCAACGATGCGTTCAACAGTCACCACCCTAGGAGTAGAAGTAGTTTGTACGGGTGTTGGTATGGTTGTTCTCGCCTGTGGAGTTTCTACCCGCGACGCTGCTCTATTTCTGAGATTTTGTTGAGCTGCTGTCACGGTCTCTACTTGTTGAGCAAGAGCTAATTTTGTTTTGAGAATTTCTATTTCTTCCTCTAAATTTTGCTGCGGGGATTCATCTATTGCTGGTAATGGTTCTGTTAAAGAAACAGGATTGTTTCTTGGCTGTTGGTTGCGCGTATTCATCAGCTGGGACAAAAACGCACCAGCCACTACCACTATGGCCAAAGTTGCACCGCCTACTAAAGCTAACTTAGCAAAGGGATTAGATGAAAGAGATTGGTCAGTTGGTACTTCTTGTGGCTGAGACTCCAAAGACTCTAAGCTAGCTGAGTCTGCTGGTAATACATGAATGCTGTCTGGTGAAGATTCTTCTTCAAAGCCAACTAATCTAGCCATTTTCGATTCCCAATCTAAAGACTCTACCTCTGGTTCCTGCTTTTCAGGGATTGGTGTAACTAGATATCTTGTAGAAAGTTCTGAATGAATTGAATAAGAAGTCATGGTGTATTACTTAGTTTTAATTTCAAGGTTTTAATTTCAAGAACAGTTTTTATCTTTAATGTCACATATTTGGTAAATTTCTAGTTTAGCTTCACTAAGACGGTAAGCTGCTAAATGCCACGGCAATGGTTGGACAGGGAGTGAAGTAGCTGGTTGATCTATGGCTCGCACTAAGATTTGTTTGTTGAACGAAGTTGAAGTTCCCAGATTATTGGAACTATTAAAATTTAAGTGATTAGCAAGCATTTCTATTTTCCATTGACCATTACCTATTTTGATTGGTTGAGAGACTTTGTTTATGACTAATACATATTCATTTTGCCGACTCACATTACTTAACTGCCCGGCGGAATTGAAGTTAGTAATTTCTGACGGAAACCTAGATTTCAAATCAGGCGCTAAAAGTTGCGAACTAATTTCCCAGACTGTGAGTGGCGGTTGTTGCTGTGACCAGGTAAGCATGAGGGTCATAGTTTCACCCACAAAACGGCGAATTGTCTCCGGATGTCTTTCATCATTTTGTTGAGGACCTACGGTAATCACCCGACCATCAACAAGTTGCACTAAACTTTGAGGTGTTAACTGCTGTTTTAAATTTTCAATCATAGAACTGTGAAACAAAAGTAATAGCAAACTAAATATATGTAAACCGAATGTTCCTACAGCTAACAGTGGCAAAATGCTACTTTTTTTGGTTTCTGGCTTGACTAATTGCATAAATAACTATGTTAACTATGAAATTACTTGCTCAAGAGCAAATTTATCTGATAAAACTTTGGGAATTTCCTTCATTTCCACAGGGGCTTGATGTACCTTCGCTCAGACTACTATAGTCATTGAGTAAACATAAATTCCGAATCTCGTAAATTTCTAATTTCTTAGCACGATTACTATAAATTGCTTTTTGGATGTCGGTACTAGTGTTAACCATAGGGTAGGGAAAATAATCCACTGCACGCACGAGGAAATCTTTGTTAAACGGCGTTACAGTTTTTCTATCATCATCCTGTTTTTTTTGAATCAGGTTAGCTACCATACCAACTTGCCACTTACCAGGAGCTATTTGTTTTGGAGGATAAATCCGTTGGATCACTAATTCTGCTAATATAACCTGACTAGGATTATTAGAGAAAACTTCTGGTGGTGTCATTTGAGCGATGGCACCTAAAAAGCCTTTACGAAAATCTTCTGATATGGCGAAACTAGCTACCCAACTGCTAGTAGTAACTTTTTGTCTACCTCCTTGTGGTGTTGTCACCTGAATTCCTGGATCTGGCTGGGGTTTTTCTACTTCTGCCACATTTTGTTGCGGTAGAGTTCCAGACCAATTAAACATAGACGTCATAGTTTGACTGATAAATTGGCGAATTACTTCGGGATCTCTGGCTAAATCATCAACAGCACCTACTGGTTCACCATCAATCATTTGTACAAAGTTAGGCGGTTTTCTCAGACTAAGTTGGCGAATATTTAATCCTTGCAAGATGAATAAAAATAACACTGATAGATGCAAGATAAAAGTAGCGATCGCAAATACAGTTAACACATTTCCAGTTGATTTTCTTTTCTGAAGTAAATTCGTCATTTTCTCATTTTCACCTCATTGATTATTGTGCAAGTTTATATAAAAGTAACGAAAGAATTGATTAACCACAAAAGCTCCTTTACCCAGATTACATAGATAAAAATTCTATATTCTATCTTTGACCAGGGCATTTGTATTATTAATTGCACTGAAAACAGCAAATCCTCCTGCACCGGCCACAACCAAAGATAACAAAGGTGCCAAAATTCCCAGAAAAATTATGAACCACATTAAGTCAGGATTAGCATTAGGATTTTCTGCTGGACCGTTGATAATAACTGACGCAGTAACAACAGCAATTATATTGAATGAAATTTTGGCAATTCCCGCCGCTAAAAAGCCTGTAAACCATGCATAAATAGGTTTTCCTGCTACAGGTAGCAAAGATGCACCCATGGCCAATGGACCCAAAGCTGCTATCAGCAACATAGTAGCTTCTATTAAATTTTGAAACGAATATTGCAAAGAAATTAAAAAGTTTTTGATACTGGTTTGTATTGTATTTCCTAACAAAGAATTAAAGCTAGTATCTGATAAATTTCCTGTGCCAAATTTCAGCGATATTACTTGATTTTCTAGTCTTTGAATCCAAATTCTATTACCGTATAAATCTCGATATTCTCGCCAAAGGTTGTCTATTTGTTCGCTAGCTCTGGCAAAACACTGGGTTTGCTGTTCACCAGTTAATGATCGACAAGGACGAAGTAAAGAACCAGCTATTTCTTCTGCCAAACTCATATTTAGTGCTTGCTGATATGCTTGTTCAGCATCTGCTGTCGTCACTACTTGTTGATTGACTGTGTTGATAAAGTTCCTTACTCCCAATGTCAAAGTAGAAAGTATACTACCGTTGCCAGTATTACTTAAGAAAATTACTACTATCAAAGGCCAAATCAAACCTGTTATCGGGCGGGAATATTCACTGTATATAACATCTTTGAGCCATTGCATCATAAAAAATAGCAGAGTACCTACAGCAAAAAATACACCCAGATTCGTTAGTGCCCCATATATATTATTACTGGTGTTTTTTTGTAATAAATCTAGCCATTGATTATCCCAACTTTCCGCCATGCTTCTAGCAGTTGCAGCACCACTATCGAAAGTCTCATTAATACCAATTTCCGGAAAGATTTGCAAAATTTGCAGATGCATGTTAGTTAAGGGTATTTGCTTACAAAGAACTATTAATTATTTTTCTCTGCCAAATAAATCTGTTTGAGCAGCACTACGGAACAGTCTGGCTGTCTCTGTAGATGAATCAATTCTACGCAAGCGATTCATTTCTTCCATTTGCTGGGAAATATTCGCTAAATTTAAGTTAGAGTATTGGAGTGATTGATTTGTTTGTATTGTCTGAGCCAGATTAGCACTCATCAGTTTTGCTTGTTCTTGTTGGATTCTAATAGTTTTTAATTGTAAATTTGCTTGATCTTGCTCAACTGGAGCTAATGGATTAGCTCCCGCAGACACACCACTAATAGTATTCATAAGTTGATTGAAAATATTATCGGATTCTTCAGAAAGTTGGGCAATTTTATCTATGATAGTTTCAGTATTTTGCAGTTGTGTTTTTAAGCGTATTTGTCCAGTTCTGCCCATAATACTTTCTATAGAACCAAAAGTAATAAGCCGATTCATTTCATTACTCACTGAATTAGAGTGAAGAACTGGATTATTTTCAAACCTATCTGTCACTGGGTTAAACAATATATCCTGACGGAAAATTTTTCCCGCCTCTATCGGATTAGGTATACTCAATTCTCCTGTGGAATTACTGAGAGCATTTTGACTTCTAACTTCTAAAGGTCTTAAAGTTTCACTTAAATTATTTCTCAGATAATTTTGCATATCCACAGAGTACAATTGAAAGTCAGTCCAAACCTTACCTAATTGCGCCGTTGCTGGTAAGACTAATAAGAAGGAAAAAGCCAATGTAAAAAATGTAATTCGTTGCATCTTATCTTTCTCCCTAAAATAACCTGATCAAGACTTGCTAACTTTGGCATTCAAATTTTATTCTTTCCACCTTTGCGCCGTTGGCTGCATTTGCCGATCCATTCATATCATATTTCAACTCCCCCGTAGCGAAGCTATCAACTGACGGGCAAATACAGAAATTGCTTCATATTTATCGCTGTGTTGTAGCATAATTTTTTGCCGTGCTGTTTGTTCATTGGGGTTGTTAGCTACTACTGCTAATTGCTCAAACCCTGGATAGTAGCGACAGAAAGTATAAATACCGTGATCATCTAATAGCCATTGGCTGTAAATACCTTCTTTGCGAGGAAAAAAGCTTTCTGTAGCATTACGAGAAATAATATCGCGGGGATATTTTAAAATATTCACGAAACTATCCACTGCTACTGGTTGAATACGACCTATTAATCTAGTTGATAGATTTTGTAAAATTTTCGATGAGGCTTTAGATTTAGCAATGGTATCAGGGTCTTGTGCTGATAGAATGACTCTAATTCCAGCCTTTGCACCATTAGCGCAAATTCTCCCCACTAAATCTGATATTTGGTCAAATTCAAATAAAATTGGGGCTTCATCAATAAAGAAAATAGAAGCTGGACTACTTAAAGCACGTCGTAAAGCTGCTGAATAAGCACTTAAAGAAAGTACCGCTGCATCTTCATTATCTGAGAGATTCCGCAAAGCAAAAACTAAAAGTTTGGCATCGGTGGGAAAACTAGATGGTGCGGAAATGGATTGTCCCACCCGACTAGAAAGCCAAAACCTTAAACGCAGTTGAATTTGACTGAGTGCGTCATCTAATCTGCCACTGACAGCATCTAATTGCAGGTGTTCTGGTGAACAGAACATCATAAAGTCTTTTAAGGTAGGGGTTTTCTGCCATGCTTGACTACCAAATCCTTCGGCGATCGCTTGTTTATATCGCTCTTTAATCCCTGGATCAGCAAAGAAAGCCCCTAAAGCTAAGTTAATCAGGGAACGTACGGTTTGAGACAAAAGTTGATTTTCGCTGGATGAACCTAAAACCATTGTCATTAAAGCTGATTCTAAAAAACCAACATAATCAAGCCAGCGATCTCGCTGCTCTTCGGCACTCAGCGATCGCAAATCTGGCTGCTCAAATAAATTATTGGATTGTTTGGAAATATCAAAATACGCCCCATTCCCCTCCATAAATTCTGTATAGTCAGTAAAGGTAGATGAACCGTCTGGTTTAGGAAAATCCAAAGCTACCACAGGAATTCCATGAGCTAAAGCTTGAGTTAAAATCCCCGAAACCAAAACCGATTTACCAGCACGAGTTGTCGCAAATAAAGCTAAATTTTTGTGTTGGTTAAACAAATCCAGATGTATGGGAGTTCCTCCTTCTTCAGCAATCAACTCAAAGCCTTCACTGTCCCCAGCTTTCGTTAACACTAAAGGCATTAATCCCGGAACTTCGCTCGTTAAATATAACAGGCGACGGTTAAAAGGTTTTACCAACAAACCTTCCCACACAATGGGTAAAGATTGTAGCCAAATTTTCCATGCATACTCTACTTCTCTAATTACCTGGGCGGGTCGTTGAAAACAATTTTCAATATATCTGCTAGCTGCGTCTAATTGTTCCACAGTAGGACGATGAACAAAAATAGCTACACTGGTATATATCGGCACTGCCCCTTCATATAATTGTTCTTGCGCCGCTACAGATTTTTTTAACTTTAATTGAGCGTTTACATCAATAGTTTTACTTTTTTCTTGAGCCATGAGTGCTGTCATATTGGACTGCTTCAGGACTCGTTGCAAAGTAGTTTTGACTAACGCTGGATTAGCAGCTGTCAACTCGCAAAAAATTTCTGTATCTACTACCGCCTCTCTCGCTAATAATTCCCATAAATAGCGCATTTGAGCAAATTTATTCGGCCAACCACCCGGTTTTTCCAAAAATGTCAGCACCCCAACATAACAATTTTTGACATTAACCCAACGACGATCAGCACAGGGTACACTAGACTCCATCAGCAAAGTTGTACTGTGGATATTTTCTACCAGTAATTTTGTACTGGCTAACTCTGAATTAACTTGCTCATGCAGTCCATTTTCATCTAAATGAAGCAACTGGGGAATTTCTATAGGTGGTGTATCGTTAAATTTCTTCCAAATATGTTCCCATAATTCATCAGTATTTAAAGGTTTCACATCTAACCCCATTTTGTTAGATAAAAGCTGTTCCCAACGGCAAAAACCTTGTTGGTAAGCTTGAATAATCAGAGTTTCAATGCGCTGGTTTTGAACCTCTCCCAGTTCCCCTTTAAATTTCAACCACCATAATTCAGTTTTTGCTAAAAGTTTCTCGATCCAATCATCCGTATTTGTAGTACTTGGTTCAATGGTGTATGTAACATAAATTCTCAGAAATTTAGGCTTACGAATCCCAGATTTAGTAAGTTCTTGAACCCTAGCTCTTTCCGATGTTAATAAGTACTTAATATCCCGTGATGGTGTTCTCCTTACCAAGTCCCCTAATTCTGCTTGGCGTTTTTCATCTGAACTAAAAGACCCCATGTGAATGGTCATTTTCTCACCTTCAGGAATATCTTTTAGTCCTGATTCAATGTTATTAAAAATTGTTTCTATTTGTTCATTCCGTAAAGTAGTATGAATACCTCTACAATCAAAACCAAAAACAAAACAAAATCTATCTTTTTGGGTTTCTTTATTTAAAATGTAAGCGCCAATATCACGACTATCAAGCGAAATGTGGAGCATTGTCGCCAAATGTAAAGCATCCTCAAATGGTGTTAATCTACTTTCTTTTCCGGCGATGTCTATACTTTGTTTTCCGATTTTTTGCTTCATGGTTAACTTCTAACAAGCTTTGATAACGAGCAAAGCCTCTTGTCCAAGTGGGAACTCCGACAAATTTGCTTAAAAAACGCCAACTCCTTCCACCAGTTAATATCCACCAAGTTGCTATCCCCCAACCTGCAATTAATACTGTCCATAACCATCTTTGGACATCATCTGCAAAAACCCCCCCAAAAACTCCATTAACCACAAAGTAAGAAGCCAAAATAATTACAATCCAAGGAAAAATTTGGTCAGCAGGAATTGGGCCTAATGATGGTTGTGATCCTAGAATTTGATTAACTGGACGAAATTCTGGCTTTCGTTCTTCAGACATAAAAAATTTTGAACTGGAATTTTAACTCATCTGCTCAACACAGATGAACTATCTACTGCTTGTATCACCGATTACAAACCCTGTGAGGACATCAGCAATAGTAACAGCGACAACTACCAACAAGGGAATTCTAGCAATACTTTGCCAATCCTCATCTTTACGCAATGCATTAATCACACCAATTAGAGAAACTGCAATATAAAGTAAATAAATTGACCTTAACACATTGAATATTAAGCTGATTGTTGTTTGGCTATTATTATTGCCTCCTGTACCTTCCGATAAAGTACTTCGGAAAAAATTTTCAGCTCTGCCAAAAAATTGTGCCTGTGCAGGTGCGGCAAAATAGTCTAACCAGAATAAAGAAAGAATGACAGATACTGCTAAGATTTGTAATAGTATAAGCCATCGTTTTGGTAAATGCACTTGCTGCCCTATTTGTTCCATCACTATTGCTATTAAACTACCCCCTAGCAAACAAAAAAGCAGGATGGGATTATTTAAGCTAACTACGCTTAAAAACACAGCACAAGCTATGAAAAAGGGCATGGATTCCACCATACTAGGATGCCATGATTCCCAAGTCCTGATCAACTTTTCAGATACTGTCGTTGCACTACCAGTTAAACCTTTGCTGATTCTTCTGACACTGGATTTTATAGACATTTGCCTTCCTTATTATTTGTAACAAATATCAGTTGTATTCATTCTTAAAAGTTTTACCATTTAAACTGAGCTAAAATTCATACTTAAGTAAAAATTTATGTCACCAGAACATAATATGGGTTCAAGGTATTACATTCTATTAAGAATATGTTAATAAATCCTTAAGGTTAAGTTAAAATATGCCTTGGCATTTATTGTGGCTACTCTCAGGGTTTGATCTGCAAGTCATAAATCCCCTTATGTATAACCTCGCTGGTAATTGGCAATGGCAGAAGGCTAGTGTTCATACTTAACAATTTTGCTCAGGGTTGAATTTCATATCTGATTGGTATAATTTTTGGACTAGGGTAAGCAGTAGATAACTGTAGAATACACTGCTGTTTCCATAAAAAAAATGTGTAATTTATGGAATTTTTAGTTAAAAATTCCATAAACTGTGAAGTCTCATGTTCTCACATCAGCCTAAGAAGCTATATTTGTAGACTCTTCACAAATCACCAGTTTTCTAAACCTGCGAAGTTTAACTATCAACTATACTCAGGTATCTTGCATACATTGCCAATGGCATATGAACCATTACCTTCGGCACTGCCATCCGGGCATCCCATCTTGTCCATATCAATATCTAATTAAATTACCATGCCTCAGAATGAGGATTTACAAGAACAGAATCAATCCAGGTTTTTCTTTCGCATAAATTGGAGCAATGACTAATTTTTATACTTTCTCCCTAGCATTTATTCAGGTATAAGAAGACATAATTACTGGATTTATGTCTAAAGATTATCTCGGAGATGGTTGATTTTTTCAGATAACTCATCAAGAATAAAGATAACCTCTAACAAGTTGTAGTCCATCTTGTTAAGAACCTAACCTTATCCAATTTTCCAAGTCCGCCCCTGCGGACTTTATTTATTTGTCCTTCAATTTTCTAGCTTCGACTCAGGAATTATGTCTAAATATTTAATTCTATTATCTTGATTTTTTGAATTTAATCAACAAAAATAAAAATGCCATCTGACATAAATATTGCCAATATCGGTAACAATTAGCCCTTATGTTCTGTCCGCGTTAGCGGACTTTATTTTTCTTAACCTATCTTCAAAAAACAAAAATCCCGGTTTATTTACACCGGGATTATGGGAGTTAACAACAAAAGCAATATAATTACTACAATTTAGTCAATTGATTCCACAAATTCGCCACGAAACTGATTAACAACACTATCAAGTCTCACGGAATGAGCAGCTTTGAATAACAGACGATCGCCTGGTTGGACGAATGTTTTTAATTTGGTTAGTAAATCAGCATGACTGGTAAAGCATTCCGATGGAATACCCTCAGCACTTTGAGCAATCGCTTCGGCATCTTTGCCATCCACTAACACCAGCAAAGCGTCTAATTCCAACCTCTGCACTGTTTCACCAACTTTTTGGTGCAATTCCAGCGATCGCTCTCCCAATTCCTTCATTGCACCCAACACAGCAATTTTGCGTTTTCCTGGTGTGTCTGCCAATAATTGCAGCGATGCTGTCATAGCTTCTGGTGCAGCATTGTAAGTTTCGTCCAATATTAACACATTATTGGGCAAAGTAAAACGTTGCGATCGCCCCGTGGGCATATTCACCGTTACACCACCTTCCAACCTCCACCACTCAATTCCCAAGACCCGCGCCACTGCCAAAGCTGCTAAGAAATTACTCCCATTGTGACGACCAGGTAAAGGTAAAGGTAGCTGCATTTCCCCAACTTTGATAGTTTCATTATCAATAAGCAGCCCTTGGATGTCGCCACCAGAAAAACCATAAGTCAAAACATCCCCAGACCAAACTTGCTGCGCCGTAGCCATTAATCGGGCATTGTCCTGATTGAGAATAGCTACACCATCCTGAGGCATTTCCGCTAATAACTCACATTTAGCATCGGCAATGGCTTGTTCAGAACCCAACAACTCAATATGTGCCGTTCCCACGTTGGTAATCACCCCAATGTTCGGACGGGCTATTTGCGTCAGTTCAGCAATTTGCCCCCGACCCCGCATCGCCATTTCCACCACAGCATATTCATGTTCTGTATTCAGTTCTAACAAGGTTTTGGGAACGCCAATTTCGTTATTAAAATTGCCATAAGTCTTGTGAACTCTTCCCTTAGTAGCCAAAACTGCGGCGATGAGTTCTTTTGTTGTCGTTTTCCCCACAGAACCTGTTATCCCAATCACCGGAATATTCAAGCCATCGCGCCACCATCTAGCAAGTTGCTGATATGCTTTTAAAGTATTTCTCACCTGCAACAGAGGTAAACCAGAATTTTCATCAGCACAATCTACAATAGCGGCTAAAGCACCCTGAGCGATGGCTGTAGCGACAAAATCGTGTCCATCAAACTTTTCTCCCCGTAAAGCCAAAAACACTTCACCACCTTTGATCATCCGGGTATCTGTTTGGATAGCGCTGGTAACCTGTCTTAAAGCAGCCTCAGATAAATTGACAGGTTGGGCGCAAAGAACCTCTAGTAGTTGGGAGATGGTAGCAGACCAAGACATAGTTATCAACTGATTTTTAAGGTTAAATTAGTGAAACAAAAAGTATACAAATTTTCTAGTACTTCTACCAATAAAATGTACTTAATATTTAACAAAAAATCCTCAATTAAAAAAGCAGATATTGATTCAATAACAGTTTTCCCAGGATGATTATTTGATTTTTGACCAGACACCCACCGACACTTACAGGCGGATTAACATACCAAAGCCCTAATCTCAGTGGCTAAAAATTTTATCCCCACTCACCGTAAAATACTTAATTTTTCCATCAATCAAACTGAACTTATATAGGCAATTAGTATTAGTAACACAAATTTTCCAACATCGATTAAATTTAGGCTCTTTAATCTATTTTTAGACTTTTTTTAGTTAAATTAAAACTAAACTGTATAGTTTTAATTGGTTACATTTTTCGTAACCAAACCTTTAGCTTTACTCTATCTGTGCATAAAATAATTGCGGCTAAACATAGACTGTTCAGTTGAGGTTTATTTGAGAATGAAGGGAAAATATTTAATTCTGATTGGTACAGCTTTGACATTGGCATTATCTGCCAACATTGCCATAGCCGAATCCGGTACTTCATCAAGGGAAATCAAATTGTCACCAGAAGGACTAAAACTTCTGTGTGAGCAATTCCCACTCAATTCCCGTTGTCAGAATGGCATACCAACCACACCTACTCAAGACTCAAACAATCCCACAGACCCAGAAATCGGTATCCCAGAAAATCCCACAGACCCAGAAACCTTAACCACACCAGAATCTAATATGCCCAACTAAGAGACATACCCCTTACCAGATCCATAGGGAGCCCACTGTTTAAGCTTCCCCAGTTTACAAAACCGGGGATTTCTGAAGAGTCCACAAATAGACCCTCTTAGGCTAACCTGAAAATAGAGACGTTCCATATAACGTCTCTACAAGGCCTTCAAATCATGCATATTTTATTTACTTTCCACGAAATCGGCATCAATCACATCTTCACCACCAGGGCTTTCGCCTGTAGTTCTTCCATCGGTAGCCACACCTCCTTGAGCATAAACAGCACTACCAACCTGCATCAAAGCTTGCTGTAACTCAGTAGTGAGAGACTTCATCCGATCCAAATTATCTTGGTTAATCGCCTCTCGTAAATCTTCCACCAATCTTTCAACCCGTCCGCGATTTTCAGCACTGACCTTATCACCCAAGTCTTGCAGCTGTTTCTGTGCTTGATAAGCCAAGGAATCTGCTATATTCTTAGTATCAATTTGGTCACGGCGTTTCCGGTCTTCCTCAGCATGGGCTTCTGCATCCCGCACCATATTTTCCACAGTGCGTTTATCAAGAGTTGAAGCACCTGTAATGGAAATCGACTGCTGTTTACCTGTGGCCCTATCTTGAGCAGTCACGGAAAGAATACCGTTAGCATCAATATCAAAAGTCACTTCAATTTGTGGTACGCCCCTAGGTGCTGGCGGAATACCATCCAGGCGGAAAGTACCCAAACTCTTGTTATCTTTGGCAAGTTCCCGCTCACCTTGAAGAACGTGAACCTCTACATTTGTTTGACCATCAGTCGCCGTAGAAAAGATTTCTGATTTTTTCACCGGGATAGTGGTGTTACGCTCAATAATCTTAGTCATCACACCGCCGAGGGTTTCCACACCCAAAGACAAGGGGGTAACATCCAACAACAGGATATCTTTCACCTCACCGGCTAACACACCCGCTTGAATAGCAGCACCAATAGCCACAACTTCATCAGGGTTCACACCTTGACAAGGATCTTTGCCAATCATCCGTCGTACTAACTCTTGCACAGCCGGAATGCGAGTGGAACCGCCCACCAATACAACTTCATCAATTTCCCCATTACTCAGTTTTGCATCTTGCAATGCTTGCTGCACAGGTTTCCGACAACGGTCTAAAAGGTCAGCAGTCATTTCCTCAAACTTAGCCCTAGTCAACGTCATATCCAGGTGTTGCGGCCCAGCTTGAGTAGCGGTGATAAACGGAAGGTTAATATTAGTTTGAGTGGCACTCGAAAGTTCAATTTTGGCTTTTTCTGCTGCTTCAGTTAGTCTTTGTAAAGCTTGCTTATCTTTACGCAAGTCAATACCTTGATTGCGGAGAAACTCAGTAGCCAACCAATCGACAATTTTTTTATCAAAGTCGTCACCACCTAAATGGGTGTCGCCACTGGTGGATTTTACTTCAAAAACCCCATCTCCTACTTCCAAAATAGAAACATCAAAAGTCCCACCACCCAAGTCAAAGACCAAGATAGTTTCATTGTGCTTTTTATCTAAACCATAAGCCAAGGCTGCTGCCGTCGGTTCATTGATAATGCGGAGAACTTCTAAACCAGCAATTTTACCCGCGTCCTTAGTAGCTTCGCGTTGGGAGTCATTGAAGTAAGCCGGAACCGTGATGACAGCTTGGGTAACTTTTTCTCCTAGATATTTACTTGAATCATCAACCAACTTCCGCAAAACTTGAGCAGAAATTTCTTCAGGTGCAAATTGCTTACCTGCTCCGGGACAGTCTAATTTAACGTTACCATTAGGATCGCGTAAAACCCTATAACTAACTTCTGTAGCTTCATGGGTAATTTCTTCATATTTCCGCCCAATAAAGCGTTTTACAGAATAAAAAGTATTTTCTGGGTTCATCACCGCCTGTCGTCTGGCAATTTGACCCACCAAACGTTCACCAGACTTAATATGAGCCACCACAGAAGGAGTAACCCGTTGTCCTTCAGCATTAGCAATTACTAAAGGTTGTCCACCTTCCATAACAGCCGCGCAAGAATTTGTGGTTCCTAAATCAATTCCAATTACTTTTGGCATATAATTTTCCTCGTTAGCTTCAGTTTCAGCAATTGTGGCGTTGAGGAAAGGACACTGGATATTGGGGGTGGGAGTTTTAAAGCCTTGTAAGAGAGAGGTTTCCAGATGGTTTCATAGTAGAAAAATCGACAAACACCCTCTTAGGCGGGTTAATATTCAACTTTGAGTTCTTGCAGACAACCAGTATTTTTCCTCAATAAATCTTTTATCTCATCAAGCTTTATTCCAACCTTCCTAATTAACACACTAGACCAGCTCAAAGTTGAATCGGTTCGGTTTTATCGTTAAATGCCATCGCAATAACCGTACAACTCGTCAGTTTAATTAGATTGATAGCTTCTTTTGACATACTCACGGACCTAGAAAGTCGTTGATCCTTGAAAGTTACTAGCCCCTAGAGGGAGCGGATTTTAGGACTTTTTTTTCGATAACAACGAGCAGTAATATGGTAGGGGTGAAACACCTCTAAAAATTTACCTTGCAGCTTGAGAAAAAAATTATCTACAATTACAGGGTCATCTAGGTGCATCGGGTATTCTTGATTAAATCCCTTAAAAAAATACCAATTTAAGATCATTTTACCCTCTGGGTTTAACCATTCCTCAAAGTCAAGTAAACACTCGATGGGATCTGGTAAATGTTCCAGAACATCAAAAGAGATTATTGTATCAAATTTTACTTCTTCAGGAACATCTGAACAACAAACCACTTTATCACTGAGTCCCATTTGCTTGGCTCTATATTCAACAAACTCCAGGTTAATGGGGTTTAAATCGCAATAAATTACCTGCTCCACTGCAGGGGAAAGGGCTGCACCAATTGTATGAGTGCCAATTCCACCACCGAAGTCTAAAACCTTGCCCATTGCATAATCTGCCACTAAGCGTAAGGTATCTGCAATATATTCATGACTCGCCAAATGCCACGCGCCCAGTTCAAATAGGTAAAGTTCTCCAACTTTATCACTATAAAAATCTTTTACCTCTGACCAGTCAAAATCTTTATGACCTAAGTCAGCCATTTCTTGCTGACTATGTTTAAATTTTAACTCTAGAGTCTGAGAATCTAAACCTAAAAACTCTTGTATATGTTTCCTGATTATAAATGATTCTTGGAAAAAATCATTTAAGAAGGGTGGGGCAGTTACTTTCTGACTCATATCTGGAATTTATTTAGAAGATGTTTGCAACTGAATTAACAAAGCCTAATGGAGATTTATACCAAATAAAATAATAGCGAAAGCATTTTCCAGTGTTTTTAGTGTTTGCTGCAATACCCGAGAATGTACACTTTTTAATTCTGGGTATTGTTCCTTGGCTTTAGTTAAAGATTTACACTGAATTGAGTAGGTAGGACTTGGTGTATTTGCGGGGATAATGTACTCATAATGGAATGAACAACCATTCATCACACCCCAAAGAAATTATACAGTATATTCATCTAAGGTCAATAGGAAAGCAAGACTCTCCGCGGCTACAGCCACAAATCGCCTAGATCCCCGTGTCTAAAGCCAGGGGCTTTGGGCCGTTTTCCAGTAAATATATTATATTGTTTATTGCTAGCCTTAACACCCCATACCGTCATGCGTATACTATGTGTCTCTACACCAGTTGGTTTTTTAGGTTCCGGGGAAGGAGGGGGGTTGGAATTAACTGTGAGAAACGTAGTTCACTCTTTAAGTGACCGTAACCATAGTATTACTATCATCGCACCCCAAGGATCTCAGTCTGCCCATGGCCAAGTGATAGAAGTTGGCGGTGAACCCCCCCCTCTTGCACAACTTTGTGAAAGAACAACCCCAGTTTCTATTAACGCAGGCAGTGTTTTAGGACGAATGTGGGAAGTGGCAAGGGAGTTACAGTCAGAGTTTGATATTTTGCTGAATTTTGCCTATGATTGGCTACCCTTTTATCTTACCCCTTTTTTCCACCGTCCTGTAGCCCATTTAGTATGTATGGGGTCTTTGTCTACAGTTATGGATGAAGTAATCAATGCTGTAGCTTTACGCTACCCAGGAACCATCGCAGTGCGTACTCGCGCCCAAGCACAAACCTTTCCTTTTGCTTCCTCCTGTCGCTGTCTACCAAATGGGTTAGATCTGACTCTTTATCAATGTAATCTATACCCCCAGGAATATTTGGGATGGATGGGGCGTATCTCTCCGGAAAAAGGACTGGAAGATGCCATTGCAGCAGTGAACAAAACCCAGATTCCTCTGAAAATTTGGGGCAAACTACAAAATAGTGATTACTGGCAATGGATTAAAGCTCAGTTTCCTTCAGCACCCTTTAGTTATGAGGGATTTTTACCCACTTCCGCACTCCAGGAAGAATTAGGAAAATGCCGAGGTTTATTAATGACTCACCGATGGGTAGAAGCCTTTGGTAATGTCTGCATAGAAGCTTTGGCTTGCGGTGTACCCGTAATTGCTTATAGTCGGGGTGGACCTAGTGAAATTGTCCATTCAGGTAAAACAGGATGGCTGGTAGAGCCGGACAGTGTTAATGGACTGGTAGAAGCCATCGCCAAACTCGGGCAAATTAATCGCAGTCACTGTCGAGAAGAGGCAGAAGCGTCCTATTCTTTGGCCGGTTTGGGAGAAAGATTTGAAACTTGGCTGAATGATTGTCTAGCTAAACATTCAGGAGCAAAATTGCCCTTAGGATAAAACAGATATTTTCGCTTTTAGTATTTTTGGCAAAGTTACATCGAGTTTCCCCATCCAGCTAACTAATTCAGCATGAAAAAAAACATCTCACTACAGGAAATCAGTGTTTTCCACCAGTTCATTTTTGCTGTAGGGAAGCGATTAATTCTGACAATTGTTTTGAGTGTATGTTTAATTATCTCATCCAGTTGTCAACCCTTAGCACAAAAAGATGATGGCGTAATTCATTTGACACTATGGCAAGGAATTAATCCACCGGTTAACCGCGATGTGTTTAACAAACTGGTAGATAAATTTAATCAAACTCATCCTGATATTCAAGTAGAGTCTATTTTTGCAGGAGACCTAGAGCAACAATTACCTAAAATCCTTGCATCTGTGGTGGGGAATGTCCCGCCGGATATTCTCAGCTTTTATCCCCAAATTACCGGACAGTTAGTGGAATTAGGAGCAATTTGCCCCTTAGATGATTGGTTAGCCACATTCCCAGGTAAGTCGGAAGTCAACCCCAAGTTGTTTGCGGAATTAACATTCAACAATCAACTTTGGTCAATTCCTCTTTATACCAGTAATATAGGTATTTTCTACCGTCCACAGCTTTTCCAGGCGGCAGGAATTACCCAAACACCCAAGACATGGGAAGAACTCAGAGTAGCCGCGAGAAAACTCACCATAGACCGGGATGGAGATCGCATACCAGAACAGTATGGAATGCTACTACCTTTGGGTAAGGGCGAATGGACTGTATTTACTTGGTTTCCCTTTTTATTGAGTGCTGGGGGGGAAGTAGTCAGCAATCATCAGCCCAACCTGACAAACCCAGGAGCCATCGCCGCCCTACAATTTTGGCAAGACCTTCTATTGCAAGATCGTTCAGCCAAACTCTCACCCCCAGAACGGGGTTATGAAGAGGATGCCTTTTTAAGCGGTCGTGTGGCTATGCAAATTACCGGACCTTGGACTTATATTACTAAGTCTAACATTGATTATGATGTTTTTCCCATCCCAGCAAGTGTCACACAAGCCACAGTTACAGGGACGGGAAATATGTATGTAATGAAAACTACACCCCAAAGACAAGCCGCAGCCCAGAAGTTTTTAGAGTATGTTTTAAGTGAACAATTCCAAACAGAATGGAGTATTGGCACAGGGTTTTTACCAGTTAACCTCAAGTCGTCCCAAAGTCAAGCCTATCAGGAATATGCAGCAAAAAAACCTTGGTTAAAAGTCTTTGTTGACCAAATACACACAGCAGGCGCTAGACCTATTATTGCCGGATATAGTCGTTTATCCGACAGCCTAGGTAGAGCTATTGAGGCCAGCTTGCTCGGTCAACCCCCAGCAAAAGCTTTGCAATTGGCCCAAGAACGTTTAGAACTCATTTGGAACAAGGAGTAAAAGCCGGAAAAAAATTTTTTCTGGCAGTGTAACAACTACAATTACTATTGATGCTAGATAATGGGAAAGCTTTGACATTTACTAGCCCATCTAGCCCGACAGAATCAAACTAACACCTATGCGAACTCACTATTGCGGCGAACTCCGAAAAAAACATATTGGAGAAACTGTTACCTTGTACGGCTGGGTAGACCGTCGCCGCGATCATGGGGGCGTGATATTCTTAGATTTGCGCGATCGCTCTGGCATTGTCCAAATTGTCAGTGACCCACAACGCACCCCAGATTCCTACCAGCAGGCTAACACCCTGCGGAATGAATACGTTGTCCAAATCACCGGCAGAGTAACCCAGCGTCCCGAAGAATCTTTGAATCCCCGCATTCCCACAGGCGAAGTAGAAATCTACGCGGATCAAATTACGCTACTCAACGGCGTTGGGAAACAACTACCATTCCAAGTCTCCACGGCTGATACTGAAGGTGTGCGGGAAGACTTACGGCTAAAGTATCGTTATTTGGATTTGCGACGAGAACGCATGGCACAAAACATGCAATTGCGTCATCAAGTCGTCAAAGCCATGCGTCGCTACCTAGAAGACCTCGAAGGTTTTATTGAAGTCGAAACCCCCATCCTGACCCGTTCCACCCCAGAAGGTGCCAGAGATTACATCTTACCCAGTCGTGCCAATCCCGGCGAGTGGTTCGCTTTGCCGCAATCACCCCAACTATTCAAACAAATACTAATGGTATCGGGCATGGATAGATATTATCAGATTGCCCGTTGTTTCCGTGACGAAGATTTACGCGCCGACAGACAACCAGAATTTACTCAACTGGACATGGAAATGAGTTTCATGTCCCAAGAGGAAATTATAGCGCTGAATGAAAAGTTAGTTGCTCATATCTTCAAAACAGTTAAAGGCATTGAGTTAAACTTACCATTCCCTCGCCTAACTTATGCCGAGTCCATGGAACGCTATGGTAGTGATAAACCAGATACCCGCTATGGTTTAGAATTAGTCAATGTTTCCGATATCTTAAAAGACTCTGGTTTTAAAGTCTTTCGCGATGCCATCGCCCATGGTGGAATCGTCAAAATTCTGCCAATTCCCGACGGTAACGATGCCATCTCTAACGTCCGCATTAAACCAGGCGGTGACTTATTTAGAGAAGCCAGCGAAGCCGGAGCCAAAGGTTTAGCTTTTATCCGCGTCCGAGAAAATGGTGAAATTGACACCATTGGCGCAATTAAAGACAACCTCACCCCAGAGCAGAAACAGGAAATTTTGCAACGTACAGGTGCAAAAGTCGGTCATTTGCTATTATTTGGTGCAGGTGACACAGCCACAGTTAATAAAACTTTAGACAAGTTGCGGCAAGTTGTTGCTAGGGAGTTTAAGTTAATTAATCCAGAAAAAATCAACTTGCTCTGGATTACAGATTTCCCCATGTTTGAGTGGAATGCTGACGAAAAACGCCTAGAAGCACTGCACCACCCCTTTACCGCACCCCATCCAGAAGATGTGAGTGATATAAAAACTGCACGCGCCCAAGCTTACGATTTAGTGTTAAACGGTTTAGAAATTGGTGGCGGAAGTCTGCGAATTTATCAAAGCGATATTCAACAGCAGGTATTTGAAGCCATTGGTTTGTCTCCTGAAGAAGCACACTGTAAATTTGGCTTTCTCTTAGAAGCTTTTGAATATGGTACACCGCCCCATGGTGGTATTGCCTATGGTTTAGACCGTTTGGTTATGTTGCTAGCCAGGGAAGAATCAATTCGTGATGTAATCGCTTTTCCCAAAACACAACAAGCCCGTTGTTTGCTCACAGATGCCCCTTCTGGGGTAGATGTCAAGCAGCTCAAAGAGTTGCACGTTGCCTCGACCTACAAACCTAAATCTTAACGAGGTTTAATTATTGACAAAGCAATGTAGAGACGTTCCATGGAACGTCTCTATCTAGCCAGGGGAAATCACAACCATATTTAAATTCCCTCTTCGTCTCATCGGTAAACTCTTATCCTCCAACCTGAGTAACTCGGGGCCGAACAACATAGTTATCAGCTTCTACATTACTAGGCAGGGGTTCAATTCTATCTTGAGCAACCAAAGTTTGATGAATAAAAGCAGCCGCAGTGGCACGTCTGAGAGGTTGGTTAGGATTTAGCAGTCTCGAATTAGGATAATTGACCACCATATTTTTTTGTGTCGCTATGCCCACATCATTCACAGCATACTGAGGAATTGCCTGGGCATCAGCATAGTAATTTTGTGCAAGTGCTACTACAGAGGTAGTTGTTGGAGGTGCTGCCACTAAGGGCTGCATTAAAAAAGTCATTGCTAGCGGCAAATATATCTGCCTTCTCAAACTTCGGCGAGCTATTTGTGGCGTTTCTGGTGTTAAGTTTAAGCCTCTAGTCAGGGTGACTATCCCATCTACTCTAGTAACTGGCTGATTTGGACGAAAGAAACCACCAGGATAACCACTCATAAATCCTTGTTGATAAGCTTCTTTAATGGCGGGAGATGCCCAATATCCTTGAGGAACATCTTGATAAACACTTGCATCTTTTAGCTCCCGCACTGGCTCTTTATCAAAAGCTTTACGAATCATTGCTGCAAATTCATCACGTTCTACAGCCTGTTCTGGTCGAAATGTGCCATCTGGATATCCCACAACAATATTTCTTTCGGCTAAACGTTCAATAAATGGTTCCGCCCAATAGTTAGAAGGAACATCAGGAAAAATATTCTGTGCCAAAGCTGGAGAAGTTAGATTTGCTGCTACTCCCAAAGTTACCAAAGATGTACTTAATCCAGAAAAACGACATAAATTAGACATGCAAACATACCTCCATTAACTTAAATTAAATTACAGCTAATTTTTCATCCAAGTGAGGTAAAAGCGACCCAGTGGTTAACCCACAAGATTTATAATCTACAAATATGTACTTCATTTACCTGTCAATTGTTGTATTTATCTGTAAATTTGATATGTATTTATATAATATTTTCTTTGTCTTTCCATAGTTATCTACCTGTCGATTAAAACAATTGTGTCTAAAGTTATAAATCAGATTTCATGAATTTAATTAGTCTATAGCACGAAACATATTATTACCTTTTTTAATTTGAGCTACTGAAATCTACTAGAAGTATTAAATCCCCAGAAGGAAGTATAAACATAACGTATCCTCTAGGATGGGAAATGTAGATTTTGGTAAATGCTAATATGGTTCTTTATAAACTTGATGATTTTGGTGCTGAGTATACAACTCCTGATGTTGATAATTATGCAATTAAAGACTTTGATGTCTACTCAGATATCAATAATGAAAGAGTTGGCACAGTGAAAGATATTTTGGTAGACGATACTGGACGTTTTCGTTACTTAGTTGTAGATACAGGCTTTTGGATTTTTGGTAAGAAAGTTTTGTTACCAATTGGACGTACTCGCATTAGTTATGCAGACCAACGAGTCTACGCTACAGGACTTACCCGAGAACAAGTAGAAAACTTGCCTGATTTTAACGAGCTTGAACCTGTTGATTACGATTATGAAGAACGGGTTCGCGGAGTATATCGCACTCCATATGTACAGTCACCTTTAGAGACTTCGACACCTGTAGAGACTTCGACACCTGTAGATATTTCATCCACTTATTCTGAAAGCGCAATCAGCACAACCCCACCCGCACCTAGTCCTACTTATGATCGTGATACTTATACTTACGAGCGAGAACCGGAACTATACACCATCACCGAGGGAGATCATCAAAATCTCAAACTGTACGAAGAGCGGTTAATTGCTGATAAATCCCGTGCGAAAACAGGAGAGGTAGCAGTTGGTAAGCACGTTGAAACGCAAAGATCAGCAGTTTCTATACCAGTGGAAAAAGAGCGTGTAATTATTGAACGCACTACCCCACCCGATGCTGGAAAAACAGCTGCCCCTGGTGAAGTTAACTTCCGCGAAGGTGAAGTTGTACGTATGGATATTTACGAAGAAACTGCGGAAGTTCGCAAGGAACCTGTTGTGCGTGAAGAAGTAAAAGTTAAGAAGGTTGTAGAAGAACATACAGTTCAAGCTCAAGAAGACCTGCGTCGCGAAGAATTAGACATTAGTAAGGATAATGATCCCCCACGGACAAGAGGAAGTTAAGCAATTTTCAATATGATTCCGTAGCTGAATATGCCAATACTATGGGGGTGAATGCAGTGATAACAAAATAGGCTGGAAACCCTTGAGGTTCAGTTTTCGATTTTGGGGAAAAACTTAGCCCTCGTTCAGCGAAGGGATAAAACCCAGTCCAGGGGTTTACGCCTCAGTGATTTTAGCTATTCCCTTTGTTGAGAAATGTAGCGTTTAAGCGTTTCTGTACAAATATTACCAGTGGGTGTGTATTTGTGGGTGTGAGTTTTACGGAGATGTGAATGCAGCACTAAGCATTCTCAATTTAGCAAAAAACAGGGGAGGCCATGCCCGTTTCCCTGGCGTGGGGTCAGGTATATTAACCCTCCAGGCGTTGGAATCAATACTCTATCTGGTGAAAACCTGCTGTGGCAAATTCTGACGTAGAATGTAGAATCTCCCTGGCTTTAGCCCCAAGAGTGTCAAATTGCCAACTGCTCAAAGAAACCTATTCAAAATTAAAAAAGCCTCCTCAAATTTGCTTTTCAGCTAGAAAAGTGAGAAGGTTTGAGAAGTTTTTAGGGGTATTTGATTTAACTACATTTACCTCCTTTAAACAAAAAACGCCCCCCAGCTGGGTGTTAAAAAAAACCATAAGCCAAAAAGTGGATATTTATCCGAAATATTAGCTGAAATATTTTATTTCCGCTTCCAGTTGATCAATCAGCTTGCTGTCTCCACTGGCCTTAGCCACTTGCAAGCGATGCTCTAGGCTTTTTTGAATACTCATTCTGTGGGCTTTTTGTGCTTGATTTATGGCTGATAGTCTATTCTGACTCATCAGAATACTCCTTTTTAACTATTCTCATGCCTGACACTTTTAACATACCATGTTTTTAGTATCTATAAATACAGAAAAATATCTCTTAATATAAATTATTACTCAGCCTGTTATGCTGCTCCGGAAAAAGAAATTGAAGACGGTTGTAATATTTAGTGATTTTATTTTTATTGCCAAATAAGAATATTCATGTATACTTTATAGTAAGCTTGAGTAAGTCAGCCTAATCCGGTGTTTCGTAGCGCCTAACACTGGAGCGGAGGAACCAAAGTTTGGGGCGTATCTCTGAGTTAACGGCTAAAAAGATTTGAAGTTTGAAACTGAGGATTCATTTCAACTTCCCAATCTATGAAATCCTAAATCCACCAGAGAAGGGCATCTCTCAGCCCTAGCCCGTCAGCTAACTTCGTAGGCATTGAGAGGAGACTGAAGAGACAGCATTCTTGTGGTGTTTTGATCTCATCAGTGTCCGAGGCTGGTAGTGCTCAGATTTTTATGACTGCACTTAGTCTGTTGAGGTCGTGAATGGTATTTCAACTAAATTTGTTAGCGATTGTAGCTGTTGCTGGGCACACTGCATGGAAAAAAACCAAGCCTGTAGTTGCCAGAGATGCTTTTCTCCTACCTGCCTTGGGGTTGTTGGGAGTTATTGTTGTGTGGTGGGTAGTAGCACTAATGAATCATGAATTAATGCCCACCCCACCTGAGGCGTTAATCGCCAATCTTGATTACATATTACATCCTTTTTATCGAAGAGGCCCGGGAAATTTAGGAATTGGCTGGTTATTGATAGCTAGTCTGCAGCGCGTATTGATTGGTTTTTTATTAGGTACAGTAGTGGCGATTCCCTTGGGATTTTTCATTGGTATGTCTAAACCCGCCATGCTAGCGTTTAATCCGATCATTCAGATTTTTAAACCCGTATCACCCTTGGCTTGGTTGCCCATTGCGTTAGCAATCTTTAACTTGGCAGAACCTTCCGCGATTTTTGTGATTTTTATTACGTCCCTGTGGCCAACAATTATTAATACTGCCTTGGGAGTTGCCAGAGTTCCCAAGGATTATTTAAATGTGGCCAAAGTATTAGAAATGCCTCATTGGCGACAAATTACGAAAATTATCTGGCCAGCGAGTTTACCCTATATTTTCACAGGATTACGCATTAGTTTAGGTATTGCCTGGCTAGTTATCGTTGCAGTAGAAATGCTTACAGGTGGTATCGGTATTGGCTTTTTTGTCTGGGATGAATGGAGTCGTTTCAATCTCAGTGCAGTGTTTTTAGCCGTCTTAGTTATTGGTGTCACTGGACTAGTTTTAGACTACGCAGTAGGGAAAATCCAAGAACTAGTTACCCACAGACCTACAACTTTTAACTAACAAAACTGAAGTGATTAAAAACTAGCAAGACCCAATTTAAATTGGCATCTTTGCCTTAGCTTGCGAAAAAATGACCGAAAAATAATTGATTACCACTGGAGCGATTAAAAAAATGAGTGATAATCATTGGACTCGACGAAACTTTGTAAAAGCCATAGGAACAACAACAGTTGGAATAGGGTTTTCATCCTGCGCCATCCCTAGAAATACTGGTAGCAAAGGGTTAACTCAAGAAGCCCTAGCTGTTGAACCATTAGTCAAATCTGAGGAACTAGAAAAACCCAACATTACTGTTGGTTATGTACCTGTTAATGATTGTGCCCCATTTGCTATCGCCTGGAAAAAAGGTTTCTTCCGCAAATATGGTTTGAACGTGACACTCAACCGCGAAGCTAGTTGGGCGACATCCCGCGACGGTCTAATATTCGGTCGTTTAGATGCCTCCCCGGTGGTATCCGGTGCTGTCACCAACGCCAGAATCGGTGCAGAAGGCGCACGTCATGCCCCCTTATGTGCAGCTATGACCATTCATCGTCACGGTAATGCCATGACTATGAACAAAGCTATGTGGGATTTTGGCTTGCGTCCGTGGTACGAGTACCAACAAAAATATGGCGATGGTGCATTAGCAGCGTTCGGACATGATTTTCGTAGCTATTTTCAACAGCAACCAACAGAAGGCAAAGTTTGGGCAGTAGTTCTCAGTTCTTCGATTTACGAATACTTTATCCGCTACTTATCCGCAGCTGCAGGTGTTGACCCACTCAAAGAATTCCGCATTATCATTGTTCCACCTCCCCAGATGGTGACAAATGTGCGAATTGGGGCAATGCAAGCTTACATGGTGGCGGAACCTTGGAACACCAGAGCAATTACGGGCAATCAAGGTATCGGCTTCACTTTCGCCCAAGGCAAAGAAATTTGGTTAGCACACCCAGACCGACTACTGGCAGTCATGGAATCCTTCATTGACAATTATCCCAGAACCTATCGTTCTTTGGTTAAGGCAATGATAGCAGCCTGCCAGTATTGCAGCCAACCAGAAAATCGCCAAGAAGTTGCAGAACTAATTACAGACGTTTCGTTTACAGGCGCTAGACCCAAACAAGCAGATGCACCCATTGCCAAATTGACTAGCCCAGGAATTATCGGCAATTACAGCTACGGTGGCTTTGATGGCAAAGACCGCACCATTAAATCTGCCGATACCACAATTTTCTTTGATCTTCCCAATAACCTAGTTGAACCGCTAGGAAACCATTCGACATTCTTATGGAGATCCCAAAGCATTTGGTTAATGACACAAGCCACCCGTTGGGGACAAATTTCCAAATTTCCCAAAAATGCAGATCAAATAACTGAACGCAGCTGGAGAACAGATTTATATCGGGACATAGCAGATGAAATGGGCATTCCATCTCCCCAAGATGACTATAAAGTGGAACCGCCAGAAATGTTCATCGACAAAATCGGCTTTGACCCTAGTGACCCAGTGGGATATTTAAAACGGTTTGCAATTAGAGCTAACGCTCCCACAAGTTTCTTCATGTCTTAAATCCCAACTGCACATAACTACATCACTTGAAATTTTGAGGAAATTTTCATTATGAAAGATATGCCATTACTAGTAAACAACAGGAACCAAGTTAAGTCTCGCCATAACTTTTTAGAAATTGAAAACTTAGTCAAGTCTTATCCCACACCTTCAGGTAATTTTGTTGTTCTAGATAAAGTTAATCTAACTATTGGGGAAGACGAATATATTTCTATCATTGGTCACTCTGGATGTGGTAAATCAACACTATTAAAGATAGTAGCTGGGTTAGAAAAAGCAACTTCTGGATCAGTACGCCTAGATGGAAAAGAAATTCGCCAGCCAGGAGCCGAAAGAATGATGGTTTTTCAAGGCTACTCACTCTTACCTTGGTTAACTGTGCGAGAAAATATCCGTCTAGGAGTAGATGAAGTGCTGAAAAATGCTAATCGCTCCGAAAAAATTAGCATTGTTAACCAACATTTAGCAATGGTGAACTTAATGTCAGCAGCCAATAAATATCCAGATGAAATTTCTGGAGGTATGAAACAAAGAGTAGGTATTGCCAGAGCTTTAGCAATAAGACCAAAAATGTTGCTAATGGACGAACCTTTTGGGGCATTAGATGCCTTAACTAAGGGCAAGTTACAACGAGAAGTGTTAAATATTTGGGAAAATAATCGGCAAGCAGTAATGATGATAACTCACGATGTAGATGAAGCCATTTATATGTCTGACCGCATCGTGTTAATGACTAATGGTCCAGCAGCAACAATTGGAGAAATATTAAAGATTCCTTTTCAACGTCCACGAGACCGTGCTGTCATAGCAAAATCAAAAGAATATTTTGAAATCCGCAACCATGCTATTAATTTCCTGGATAAATACTTTACACAAGACGAATAAGTCATGACCGATAAACAAGTAAATCAACCATCACTCATAGCACTACTGACGGATTTTGGCGATCGCGATATTTATGCTGGTGTGATGAAAGGGGTTGTGGCTCAAATCAATCCCCACATCAGGGTAATAGACTTAACACACCAAATTTCAGCGCAAAACATCGCCGCCGCTAGGTTTTGTCTCATGAGTGCTTACCCATATTTTCCCCAGGGGACAGTTTATGTGGCAGTGGTAGATCCGGGAGTAGGCAGTAAGCGAAGGGCGATCGCGGTAGAATTTGCTCAAGGGTTTTTAGTAGGGCCAGACAACGGCATATTTAGCGGCGTACTGGCTCAAACTCCGGCAATCAACACCATTGAACTCACGAACCCTCATTATTGGCACACCCCCGAACCTAGCAAAACTTTTCACGGTAGAGACATCTTCGCACCAGTGGGCGCTCATCTCGCCACTGGTGTCCCGTTAAAAAAGCTAGGGCAAAAAATCGATGCTGCTACTTTGGTAAAGTTAGATATACAAGAATACCACCCAACTCATTCTGGCGTAACAGGTTGTATTCAGTATATTGATCATTTTGGTAACTTAGTCAGCAATATTCCCGGAAAATATGTCCAAGGTAAAAATTGGTGTGTGCAGGCCTCTGGGTTGACCATACCGGGATGTGCAACTTATGGTGATGTTGATGTAGGCGAAGTCGCGGCTTTGATTGGTAGTCATGGCTGGGTAGAAATTGCCATTAATAGCCGTAACGCAGCCTCACACTTGCAGATGAATTGTCAGGATTCGTTACAAATCTTATTTTTATAGGTAACGTGAATCAAAACAGGTTTTATGAGAAATTTGGGCAATTTTGTTCTTAGTATTTGACTCACCTAAAGGATTCCAAGCAATTACCCCAGATATTGGCAATAAATAACACCCAAAAATTAGCTAATCCCAAGCATCCAGTCCAGTAAGCTGAATTTAAAATTATGTGAGAAAACAAAAGCCCGCCATGTAATTAACATAGCGGGAAGCAATTTAATTTTCTCAATTCCAATCAGGAACTTAAGCCAACCATTCTAAAACAGCTTCATCTTTAGTATTGGTATTTCGGGATGGAGTCTCACGATTGAACTTCATATGAATTGATCGTGTTTGCTCACCATCAGCCGCAACAGCCAAAATTGGATAATCAATTAAACCATCTTGGAAAGACATCTGGAAGCGGAATGTACCATCTGGATTCAGCTTAATTGGACGACCACCAATGGTTACAGTAGCATCAGGCTCCGTTGCACCGTAAACAATCAACTCAGCATCAGCAACTAACCAGAATTTGCGAGGACGCATTGGTATAGCGCCAGCTGAGAAGCCAGCACCAGACATACCCACACCAGACATAGTTAGACCAGACACAGTGGGAACTGCCCACATACCCACACCAGAGGGGAAAACGTAGGAACTGATAGCCTGTTCGGGACTTACAGAACCTGGTACGTGCTGCATCGAACCGAACAGAGAACCAGCAACTCGTTGTGCCTCAGCAGATTCAGCCAAGCCAAAGATTTCCTCGTAGATGGGGGCGTTACCAGTTACACCTACTCCTGCACCAGTAGCTTTCTTCCCAGGGGGTACTAACTCGTAAATAGTCTTACCACGTAGGTCTTCGTCAAAGTTAACAGTAATAAACGCATCCTCAATCCAGTCAGATGGATAAACAGGTGGAATGTGTACTCTCGCAGAACGCGCTAAAACTAACCAACGACCATCAGCAGTACGGTAGCCGATATCTACAACATAATCGCGATCACTAACAGGAATAGGAATGTACCATTCTCTTGCCAGCTCGTCAGCCGGATATTCCTGAATGCTGTGAGGACTTTGCTGATCAAGATCGATATCGGTTACATCATAGATCCGCAATGCTAATTGCTGTCCCCCTTCTTGGCGTAGTTCCGTTTTATGCTCATTGGGAACATCCCAGTAGGTGTAAGCCCACTGAGGATCGCGGGGTAAAAGTACGATCCGACTTTCACCGTAACCTTGTGGTAGATCGGCCAGTCCTTCATCAACATCAGCCAGAGAACCACCAGTACGGTCTTCTTGACCCAATTCAAATTTTGCTGCTTCCACGGTTTCCTGTGCCTCCAGTGAACGAGTTGGACTAAGCGTTACTTTACTGCGCTGGACTTCTTGAATTGCTGCCAGCAGCTGAGATTTACGCATTCGGCTATAGCGAGAGACGCTGTATTCACTGGCAACTTTGCGTAGTTGCCTTAGTGTCATCTCTTCTAATGGTGGGCGTTCTTTTGCCACAATTTTGGCCTCCAGTAGTGTGCAAGGTAAATGATTTCCCTGGGTTACAGAATCTTCTATAAAATAAAATTTCATCCACCCCAGATGAATTTCTGACTCCTGACTTCTGGTTTTGCCCAGTTTTAACTTTTTAGTTTGTTTTTAAATTAAAATTCACTGCCTTGCCATCCAGCCATCATGCCATCATTAGCATTTCTTCGGGATCGAAGGAGTTCTTTTGTTAAGTAAATATTAACCAGTAAACCTTGGTAGGGATCAAGGGGTTCAAAGTCACTTTTTTGCCTGTTATACGAATTTATCGGCTCTTTCGGGATCCTAATGTCATTATTTCATGACAAAACTCAAATTAGTGGGTTCATCCAAAGGGGTAAATGTCATGAACTCATGACATTTACCCCTTCAGCCGTTAAAATCCCCCTAAAAAAGGGGGACTGAGGAGTATCTGAGGGACTAAAAAATTTGCCCCAGACCACATTCACTGACCAAACCATTAAAAACTCATACTAACCTGATTAATAACTGACATATTTTCGATGCGCCAAAAATCAGCTTCTCGAATTAAAGAATATCGCACACGCAAAGTTTCATCAGAAAAATTTCTGAGCTGACCCTTGTCATAGAACTGTGTTACTTCCCTCACCGTAGCCACAACTACAGCTTGATCCAACTTTTGATCAACATACTCCACATTCAGTGTGTGGTTATATGTCCGATAGCGATTCTGTGACCTCTCTTGTTGGGCAAGCTGCCGCCATTGAGAAAGGACTTTACCTGTTAAGATGTCTTCTAAACTATCCACCTTATGTTTTGGTCCTAAAGCTGCTGCTTTAGTAGATAGCCAAGTTTGAATAACTTCTTGGGACGTTCCGTCTGTCAGAGAACCTTCTGCCGATTGCAACTTGCTGCTTGGGTCTGGAATTTCAATTGCTGGTTTATTAATTTCCACCAATAACTGTTCACCCTGCAAAACTGGTACAGGGGAGAACAAATTTTTTACCCATCCAAACATCGTTGAAACTAACAGCCAAAAAACTAGAATACCTACCAAAGAAGCAAATATAGTCCAAACAAGTTGTGTTTTGCCTGCTAAAGTACCAACAACCTTTTGTTTTCCTTGAGGATGACCCCCGTTGACATTTGGATGGAGCTTTCGCCTCCGGCGCTTTTTGACTTGACGAGTGGGAGTAGACCCAGCTGTACTGGTGACATCAGGATTAGTTACTTTAGTTGTGCGTGCAGGACGAGAAAATTCTCCTACACTTGTTTGTGAGTTAGTATGCCGTGAAATTTTATCTGGCGGTATATTCCGAATAGTTGGGGAAAAGCTCGGATTTTCATGTATTTTCTGTTCTGGAGCTCCTGGTAAGCCCGGTGATCTTGCCTTACCTTCAGAAAATTCTAAAGAAACACCAGTGGAATGATAACTCTGCAAAGGAGTCTGGGAAAAAGACTGACGATTGATTACAGCCCATTCATTAGTAGTTTCCGCATCAGTGGGTAAGGCTTCTAAATAAGCTTGCACCTGTTGGTTGGCAAAATAATCTTTCAGCAACGCTTTCTGTTTAGCTAAATCTCGAAAGTGAAGGAATACCTCATCTTGTAACCAATGTTCTGCATACAGACATAGCCCGGGTAGCAAGTCGGGAGAATCTAGGGATTTTTCCCGAATAAAAGCCAAAGCTTCGTATTCCTGACTTAGTTCCAAAACACGGGTAGCTTCTTCAGTCTGCCCGAGAAGCAGCGCACACAATGATTGTTCTAAATGTACATCTTGACGCTTCCCCAAACGCATCAGCATTTGCTTGGCTTGACGAATTAAAGCCGGTTGGCGTTGAGTAAATCCCCTAGCTAATAGAGCATAAACTGCCAAGTAAGTAGCAACAGCAGACGGACGCTTACTTTCCGCTTCAAATAGCTTATGCTGTTCCGCAACTGTTAAATGATTGCGTAACTGCTGGATAAAGCGCAAAAAATCATCTATGTTTAAACCAGATTGATCATTACCACCACCATCAATTCCACCGCGATCATTCAAGATATCATGCAAAAATGCCAAACCTTGGCGTCTTTGAGCCACCTTTTCCTCAGGTAATGCCAACAATTCCAAAATGCGATAGGGACGCAACTTGTACAGGTCACCCTGCATTTCGGCCTGTACGCTGGGAAACAGCCCTTCATGAGCCAGCAGTTCTTGACCAGTTTCCAGAGAAATAGCGGCATTTTCATAGTGACCTTGCTGCCATTGCTCCCGACCTAGTTCTAGACAAGCCAAAGCAACAGTGAGCACAATATCTGGGTAATCAGAACTTTGTAAAAGTTCTTCACTTTTGAGATCATGAACTTGTCTGTTAGATGCTATGGCGCTTTGAGTCATCAGGTAATTATGACCGAGCTTTAGTACCAGTTCATATTCCCCCAACTCTTGCAAAACTAATAAAGCACCCACTAATTCCTCTTGGGAAATGTCGATACTTAGACCCTGAATATCGGGATCACCGTCGTTGGTTTCTGTCTGGTTTCCCGGGGAAACAGTAGCATTACCGCTGCCGTCATGACCATAGGCATGGGCAAGATAAAGCTGGTCATAACTGCTACGTTCTTTAGCATTGGATAAAACCACGTAAGCTTCTTCTATAAGTTGTTTGCGAGAAGAAATTGCTGCTTGGGAATACTCTCGTCGTGGCAATTGCACAATGCGATCACTATATGATTGCCGCAACTGTTCATCACTTGCCGCTAACGGTAATCCCAAAATTCGGTAGTAATCTAGCGGAATTCGCACAGTCTACTTCCCCTGCACTGTGATCAAAACAATTAACCTAGAGCATTCCAGGCATGTAAAACCGTGCCATAATAATAACGTGAATAATACCGTAGATAAATTACAATATAAGTGTATATTGCAACTAATTATCCTATTACCCTCTAAAATTTGAATAACATTTTAGTGATACAATTTCCCATTTGCCCAGAAAGTGTCAATACTTTGTTTTAATTCCTAGTATTTTTGCCCGTCACTACTCAAAGTTGCTGATATTTCACCGATTTCCCTATTTACAGAGTTAAAGAAACTACTTTTAAATAGATATGTTGCTAACTAAATAGTATGTACGATAACATACACAAACTAAATTTACAAGTATCTAGCTCAATAGAGAAATTTTCTGGTTCAATTTTTCTAAATTGTGCATGGATATGCAGAAACCAAGCTATCCTGATTGGTAGCCTATGAATAGGAGTAGAAAGAGAAAAAACTCAAGGGTGTATCTGTTGCCCTTGGGGTGAAATCTTCCCAGATCGTGGGTATAACAATCAAAAATTCACTCACTGTTTCAGATCCATTGCCCATAAACCTTTTTGGGGCATAATTTTTTTTGTGGTTGACTTCAGCACTGCCCAGCTAACGAAGAGCAAATATTGCGTGAAGGCAACTTATTTGAGATGGTAAGTTTCAGCTTTACTATAGGAACACTAGAAAATAATGGTTCAAGAACGCGCCCTACCTACATTTAATACAGCCAATGCCAAAATCACCAAAGAAGAAGGATTGCGGTTATACGAAGACATGGTACTAGGCCGCTCATTTGAAGACAAATGCGCTGAGATGTACTACAGGGGCAAAATGTTTGGTTTTGTCCACCTGTACAACGGTCAAGAAGCCGTTTCCACAGGCGTTATCCTCTCCATGCGACCGGGTGAAGATTTTGTTTGCAGCACCTACCGCGACCATGTTCATGCGCTCAGTGCAGGTGTACCAGCTCGAGAAGTAATGGCAGAATTATTTGGCAAAGCCACAGGATGTAGCAAAGGACGTGGTGGTTCCATGCACATGTTTTCTGCCGAGCATGGTTTACTAGGCGGTTATGCTTTTGTAGCTGAAGGTATTCCTGTAGCAGCTGGAGCAGCATTTCAAAGCAAATACCGCCGGGAGGTGTTAGGAGACCAAAACGCCGACCAAGTAACAGCCTGTTTTTTTGGGGATGGTGCGGCTAACAACGGTCAATTTTTCGAGACTTTAAATATGGCAGCTCTGTGGAAACTGCCGATTATTTTTGTAGTGGAAAATAATAAATGGGCAATTGGAATGTCTCACGAACGAGCAACTTCCCAGCCAGAGATTTACAAAAAAGCCAGTGTATTTAACATGGTAGGCGTGGAAGTAGACGGTATGGACGTGCTAGCAGTGCGGGCCGTCGCCCAAGAAGCCATCGCCCGCGCTCGTGCTGGTGAAGGTCCCACATTAATTGAAGCCCTTACCTACCGTTTCCGAGGACACTCCCTCGCCGACCCCGATGAAATGCGAAGCAAAGCCGAAAAAGAATTCTGGTTTTCCCGTGACCCCATTAAGAAACTAGCAGATAATCTAATTGAGCAAAAGTTAGCAGACCATGGCGAACTCAAAGCAATTGACCGGAAAATTCAAGAATTAATCGATGAAGCCGTTCGGTTTGCCGAAAGTAGCCCAGAACCTGACCCCAGGGAATTGTATCGCTTCGTATTCGCAGAAGACCATTAAAAAGTGCAATATACTGAGTGCTGAGTGATTAGCACTCCACATTCACCATATAAGGACTAAAACTTGTGTTTACTATCACTGTTGAACACCAACAATACAAAACTTACATCCTCACCGATGAAAGTGCTGGATCTCAAATAGAAGTAGTGCCAGCAAGAGGCGGTGTCATCACCCGTTGGCGTATCCAAGGGCAAGAAATTTTCTATCTAGACACTGAACGCTTTACTCATCCGGATTTGAGCGTCAGAGGTGGAAATCCGATTCTGTTTCCTATCTGTGGCAATTTAGTAGATAATTCCTACAGTCATAACGGGCAACAGTATACTCTCAAACAACATGGTTTCGCTCGTGATTTACCTTGGCAAGTCACTGAGCAAGAAACTCAAAATCAAGCTAGCCTGACTCTTGTACTTTGTAGCAACGAGGAAACTAAGGCAGTTTATCCTTTTGACTTTGAAGTAATTTTTACCTATGAGTTGCAAGGCAATACTCTAGCAATTCGGCAGAAATATAAAAATTTGTCATCCACACCCATGCCCTTTTCTGCTGGTTTCCATCCTTACTTTCTCACCGGTATTGATAAGAATCAGCTAGAGTTGAAAATTCCCTCTCAGCACTATCAAGAAAAAGGTAGTCAGGAAATTCACTCATTTGCAGGTAATTTTGATTTCAACCGCGATGAAATTGATGTTGCTTTTAAGAATTTGACCAGCCAATCCGCCACAGTGATTGATCGCAGTCGTGCACTAGAATTGGTTTTGGATTATGATCCCATCTACTCTTGTCTGGTGTTTTGGACCCTCAAAGGCAAAGACTTCTACTGTCTAGAACCCTGGACAGCCTCTCGCAACGCCCTCAATACAGGCGAAAACCTAACTGTATTAGATCCAAACGCAATGGGCACGGCATTTGTCAGGTTAACAGCAAATTTTTTATAAAACAATTTGCAAATTTACAGATGCTCATGCTATGATGACAAAGTTGTTAAACAATCAGAAAGGGTCGCTAACTCAACGGTAGAGTACTCGGCTTTTAACCGATTAGTTCCGGGTTCGAATCCCGGGCGACCCATAAAGATGTCACAAGACGGCTTTACCAGTGTCGTTAGCGTTTTCCATGGAAAATAACAGCTGATAACAAGGCTTTCACGCTGAACTTGTGGCATCTTTCTGAAGCGGTGGCGGGGGTCTATCAACAAACAAGCTAGTGTATTTTCTCAAAGCTATGGCCATCGCTTTTGTTAATAAAGCTTATGATAAGTCACGGAATAACCTACCGCAAAGGAGGCGAAGAAGGCAAACTAAACAAATTTAGAGAAAGTTTTGCCTCAGTCCTGTTGAAATTCAACATAATATCCGATGGTGATTTGAGCTAACGCCAAAGAGTAATCCCAACTAGAGAATCACTTCAACACACAGTCTAGCATCCCAAGTTACCAAACTTTCTGGCTTGGCGGTAACGAATATGACAACAGCATATTGAAACCATAGATTACCTTGATATAGTAATGCCACAAAGTTTTTCAACATAAGCACCCGACACTAGTTATAATTTCCTATAAGTTGAAAAAACTATTAAGTCAGCGTAAACATTACGCTTGTCTGACACGGATTAGCTGAAAAACAAATTAGGAGGACTATCTATGGCGCTTGTACCAATGCGGCTGCTCTTGGATCATGCGGCTGAAAACGGTTACGGCATTCCTGCTTTTAACGTTAATAACTTGGAACAAATTCAAGCAATTCTGAAGGCGGCAGCAGAGACTGATAGCCCTGTGATTCTACAAGCTTCTCGTGGCGCTCGTACTTATGCTGGGGAAAACTTTCTCCGCCACCTGATTTTGGCAGCAGCAGAAACCTATCCCCACATTCCCATTGTTATGCACCAAGATCATGGAAATGCACCTTCTACTTGCTACTCAGCAATCAAGAATGGCTTTACCAGCGTAATGATGGATGGTTCTCTAGAAGCTGATGCTAAAACCCCAGCAAGTTTTGAGTACAACGTCAATGTCACTCGTGAAGTGGTTAATGTAGCTCATTCTTTGGGTGTCAGCGTTGAAGGTGAACTTGGTTGTTTGGGTTCTTTGGAAACTGGTGCTGGTGAAGCTGAAGATGGTCACGGTTTTGAAGGTACACTTGACCACTCTCAATTGCTGACCGACCCCGACCAAGCTGTAGAATTTGTACAAGCAACTCAGGTAGATGCTTTGGCTGTAGCCATCGGCACAAGTCACGGTGCTTACAAATTTACTCGCAAGCCCACTGGGGAAATTTTGGCAATTAGCCGCATTGAGGAAATTAACCGCCGTTTACCTAATACCCACCTGGTAATGCACGGTTCTTCTTCTGTACCTGAAGATTTAATTGCTCTGATTAACGAGTACGGTGGTGCAATTCCCGAAACCTACGGTGTACCCGTGGAAGAAATCCAAAAAGGTATTAAGAGTGGTGTACGTAAAGTTAACATTGACACCGATAACCGTTTAGCTATCACCGCTGCCGTTCGTGAAGCTTTAGCTAAAGCTCCTAAGGAATTTGACCCCCGTCACTTCCTCAAGCCTTCTATTAAATATATGCAGAAGGTTTGTGCAGAACGCTATGAGCAATTTGGCACCGCCGGTAATGCTAGCAAGATTAAGCAAATTTCTCTGGAAGATTTTGCTGTCAAGTATGCCAAGGGCGAACTCAATGTGATTACTAAGGCATCTGCTACAGTTTAATATCGCCAAAAATTAAATAGGGGCATAGCAATGCTATGCTCTTTTCACTTGTTTTTTTGCATCTTATGCCCTACTGGCTGAGGGAAGCGTTTCGTCAAAAAACCTTGCTTATGAATTAAAGATTGGGGTAGTCAAGTACACAAATTTCCGTTATATTCCCGTAAGTATAAGTTGGTGAAAATTTTATGGGAAGATACTGGAAAAACCTCAAGATAATTGCCACTTTCTTGGGTGCCATGGCTTTGACACAGTTTTGTGGGTCAAACACCTCTGTACGTGCTGCTGATACTGTTGTTGTGCGTTTTGGTTTATTTGCAGAATCTATATCCCTGGCCGAGTTGCAAAAAGTTGCGGGTACAGGGGAATTGCCCAAGGGTTTAGGGCTTTACACCGGGAGAATATCTGAAGAACAACGGCGCTATTTCTCGGCATTACTGAAAGCGAAAGTACCAATTGATGCTGTAACGTTGAGTAGATTACTCAATAGTCAGATTGGTACAACTATTCTCAGTAATTTGTCTGAGGCTTTAGTGAGAAAGGATCAGGCAGGAGTACAAGCACTGAGAGCAGCATTAGTGTTAGGCGCTAATCAACCACAGGGTCTTTCTATACTCAGTTTTATTGCTGCTTATCCCAGTGACAGGTTAGAAATTAGTCTGCCAAAGGCCTTCCGAGTTGCAAGAAGTTTGAACACCTCTTTTTGGCGCACTCAACAGTTTATGCTAGCGATCGCACCCCAACTTGATTCTAGAATACCCCGGATTTCCATACCATTTGACCCCAGCGAACCAGGAACAGCTCAAGTAGAAGTACTGAAGTTGAATTGGAATGATCAAAAGCGCAGTCGTAACATTCCCGTTGATATTTACTCATCTAACAGCATTACTGCGGAAAAACCCCTGGTGATTTTCAGCCACGGTTTAGGGTCAGTGCGCCATGAGTTGCGCTACCTGGCAAACCATCTAGCATCCCACGGTTATGTTGTCGCGGCTTTAGAACATCCTGGTAGTAATGAAACAAATACTAATTTAGCAATACAAGGTAAAAACAGGCTTTTACAGCCTCAAGAATTTTTGGAACGTCCCAGAGACATTAGTTTTGTCCTGAACGAGCTAGAAAAGCTAAATCAAACAGCTAATCACCCATTGCAAGGAAAACTGGCCGCTAATAACGCTATGATAGTCGGCTATTCTTTTGGTGGTGGTACAGCCTTAGCAATTGCTGGAGCTGAGTTACAACTGGATCTACTTAGGCAACGCTGCCAAGGGAATTTAGCTAGTTTGAGTTTTGGTGAAACCATCCAATGTATTGCTCAAGAATTGCCAGAAAACAGCTATCAACTACGAGATGAAAGAGTTAAACAAGCCATCGCCCTAAATCCCACCAGTTCTTTAATGTTTGGTAAAACAGGTTTAACCAAGGTGGAAGTCCCAACTTTAATCTTGGCAAGTTCCGCAGATAAAACCACTCCTGCTTTAACGGAACAAATACTAGGATTTAATCAAATTCCCGGGACTAAATGGTTAGTTGGTGTAATTGGGGGTACTCATCTAAGCATAAAAGACCCCAGTACCACTTTAAATCAGGCAGGAAAAGCGGATACACCCGTTGCTGGTGCTGAAATCGTTGGGGAACAAGCAGCAGACATTCGCAAATTCCTGAAATCCATTACTTTGGCAATGGCTGCACAGATGACTCCTGGGGCTGGTCAATATGCTGTCTTTCTCACATCAGATTATGCCCAGTTAGTTTCAACTGAAAATTTCCCATTTCGGATTGTCAGAGAGATTCCTTCTGGTGCTATGTCAATTGTTCAGCAACTTGATGGTAACTAAGAAACTACCATCAGGCTAGCACATCGTGTTTGGTTTTATTTCAAAAAATATTATTCATACCAAACAAAACATTCTCTTAGATCCGTCAACAATCAGTTAGTTAATATTGGTGTATTTGCCACCTTGTTTCGACATTGATAAGTGTCAATGCGTAACAAATTGAGGTGGCAGCTTACCTGATGACCAACTAGTATGCAATAGCAAATTCTTTGTAATTGTGTCAAGATAACCTGCACAGACAAAGATTTTGAGTCAAACAGCACAACAAATTCCATGAGTATTTTTTACTAGTTTTTAATAGCGATCGCATGATCAATAGAGACATTTTTGAATTTTAATTACCGCTAGATCAATGAAATATTTTCAACAACTGCTTTGGAGAATAAATTTTTTAACAATTTTTTTGGGTTGTAGTCTAATTTAGATTTATAATGGGGAGCAAAGATAAAGATGACGTACATAAATAATAGGTAATAGGCTCATAGGCTAAGTAATGCTAGCTTGCTGGTGATTGCTGCTTGTCTGCACAGCAATGTGTGGCAAAGAGGAAAGACATTGGTGAAAAGCTAGTCAAACATTAGACAAGTTTAATTCATCAGTGCTATTTAGCCGCCTACCTCAGATGAGTTGAGGTCAGGTCGAAAAATGTATTTGTTTGTACCTTGATTTTGGCTAAATCATTCCTAGGGCTAGCCGTGTTTAATATGCCCTATATTTGTAGTTTCATCTATTAACGTAATTGACTTTGCTTGATTTATTTTTTCAACATTCCATAATTTGGATGTTGACAGCAAGGTTTATGTACTCCAATTTTCCTCCTTCTTGTACACTTTCACCAGGACTTCGGTAACATGAAAGACTCTAATTGTATATTAAATATCTGCATTCTATCAGTAGCCTATCTATCCAGTATTTATTTGTGGATAGAATTTTCTCAGAACTCTAACGAGTAACTAATGATTGTAATATGAATTGCAAAATAAATTTGAATCGTTGACTATGCCCATGAGAGGGAAACTAATTAATAACTAGATTCGCGGTTTTCAGAGCTAGTCAGCGATGATTTTTGTAGAGATTTGAGCTAAATATAAAATTGCATTATCCATTGGCTAAATGCTAAGTTTATCCTTGACTATATCTGTGAGAGCCAAACCAATCAATAGCTAGATTCGCGGTTTTCAGAGCTAGTCAGGTATGATTTTTGTTAAAATTTGAGCTAAAGTATGAAATTGCATTTTTAATTGGCTAAATGTTAGATTTTGCATTAGAAACGATTACCATTAAAGAGATCACCATTGCCCTTCTAGGATTAGTAGCTGTAAGCTTGATATTCGGAATTTTCCGTTTAATTTTTGTGTGGTTAAAATTCCTCCGTAAACAACTAAAAATTTTGCAAACTAAAGATATTTATCAAAAACTAATTCAACCCAATGAAATTTTAATTATTTCTGTATTTATAGTTTCTGCCTTGGAGTTAATTTCATTTTTATTTCCGCGTAATAGCTGGACTACCTCCTTAGAAATCATCATTAGTTTAACTTTAACCATCACGACGAGTTTATTAGCTTCTAGGTTATTTAAAAACTTTTTTGATTTTTATTTATTAAATATTGCTTTTCAAACTGGGCAGAAAATTAGCAGTGAGTTACTCATCCTTGTCAAATGGATAGCTAATATTATCATTATTTTTGTAGCTATTCTCATCTATGCTCAAAGTCATCAAATTAACCTTTTAGGATTGCTAGCGAGTTTAGGAATTGGTGGTTTAGCAGTAGCCTTTGCTGCTCAAAAGACTTTAGAGCAAGTTTTGGGTGGTATTGTTATTTATCTTGACCGCCCCTTTGTAATTGATGATTATATTGGTTTACCCGACGGTACATTTGGAAGAGTTGAATCTATTGGCTTCAGATCCACTCGCATTCGTACATCTGGTAAAGGAACAGTGGTGATAGTTCCCAATAGTTCTTTGACTCAAGTAAATATTGAAAACTTTACTGGGGCAAAAAAAGTAATGTCTATACTTTATTTGACTTTTTATCGAGCCATCAACATTGAAGAAAAAGCGCTGATTCGTCAAGTTATTTTAGAAAGTACAAGGGGGATTTTTGGACTTGATTCTCGTAATACAAACGTAACTTTTAAGAATATTAATAATCTAGTTGACCAAGATAAAAGTCAAGCGCAAGTTTCTTTCTTTATTTTGGGTTCTGGAGATGTTTCCATGGAATTACGTCGTCAACTTTTAGATTTAGCCACTCAAAGCATGACTCAATATTTAAAGGAATATGGTATTTCATTTGATATAGAAGAACCAACAGTTTATGTTGACTCACCCATTACGATTTAGAAATAATGAGCAAAATGTCACAGATTATCTTGCAATTTCTCCAGCGGGATACCACAATATTATTCCTAACTAGATTTGGCTTGTTTTTATTCTTTACTCTCCTATCTGTAATAGCTGGAAGATACACACCAACATTAATCAGAATCTTTATTAGGCGGTTTGCACCGCAGCAAGTAGCCACTATTTATAATAATTTAATTGAACCTACCAGAAACACATTTAGAGTTTCTGGTAGTTTAATTTTGATTTCATTATCCTTAGCATGGATTATCGAATATCAATCTATATATAGGTTTATTTCCCCCATTGTAGATTTAGCTGTTATCAGTAGTCTAGCTTGGCTAGCTTCTCGTATATTTCGCCAATTTATTCGGGTATATGGTATTGAATTATTACGTAAATTGGGACGGGAAGTAGACGAATTACTTTTAGTATTTGAAACCTTAGCAAATGTGATGATTGGCTTTACGGCGATTATCATCTTTGCCCAGAGTCAACAATTTAATTTAATTGGTTTATTAACTGGTTTAGGTATTGGTGGATTAGCAATTGCTTTTGCTGCACAAAAGACATTAGAGCAGTTGCTAGGAACGATTGTTTTATATTTAGATAGACCCTTTATTCCTGGGGAATATATTCGTTTACAGAAATCTGGGCAAATCCCTGAAGGGTTGTTTGGCAGAGTAGAATCAATCGGCATTCGCTCCAGTAAAATTCGGACTGCGGCTAAGAGTACTTTGTTTATTATTCCCAATTCTATATTGGCAAACTTAGAAATTGAAAATATTACTCGAGGTAAAAAAGTCATGGTTTTACTCTACCTCGATTTTGCCACGGTGCTGGAATATCAAGAACAAGCTTTAGTAGAGCAAGTGGTAGCCGAAAGTACTAACTCACTGTTTGGGATAGATCCAGGAAGCACCAGTATTACCTTTTTAAATCATAATTCGCCAAAGCAAACAACTCGCACAAGAGTGACGTTCTTTATTTTGGGTTCCAGTGATAACTCTTTACAATTACGTAAACGTCTATTAGAGTTAGCCAATGAGAAAATCTCCAAGAAATTAGTTAGTTTTGGCATTGAATTTACCATGCAAGAACCGACAATTTATGTAGACTCGCCAGTTACGCTGTAACAACCTCAGCCAAGTTTGACAACTCGTCTTTTGACACAGCCAAGAAATTAGGGTAAATTTCCGCACTAGAAAAGTGCCGCAGGAATTGATCACAATGCTAGATTTGTCACTCATTACCATCCTGGGGTTCTTAGGCAGTTTTGGACATTGCTTTGGAATGTGTGGACCCCTTACTGTGGCATTTTCCCTGTCTCAGCAACAAACAACTCCAGAAAAACTTTCTCGCCAAGAGACACCACCTTGGAAAATACCCAACTCGTCCCAGCAGCAATTAAGATTTCATCTACTACTGAACCTAGGGCGAATGTTGAGCTATGGTTTGGTCGGTGCTGGCATAGGGGCCCTGGGTTCAGTATTACTCCAAGGTGGTCAGTTGGCGGGTGTAGGCAGTGATTTCCGTCGTGGGATGGCAATTATTACTGGTGTAATGCTGATTTGGTTTGGGTTAGGGCAAGTAAAACCTGAGTTGCTACCGCGAATTCCTGTATTACATCCTTTACTAAAAGGACGTTTACATGACCGCCTTAGTACAGGGATGATCAAGCTTTCCTACCAAAGCAGATGGTGGACACCTATGCTTTTAGGCATGACTTGGGGTTTAATGCCTTGCGGTTTTTTATATGCTGCTCAGATTAAAGCCGCGGAAACTGGCAATTTATGGATGGGTGCAGTGACTATGCTGGCTTTTGGTCTGGGAACCTTACCGACTATGCTAGGTGTAGGTGTTTCTACTTCTTTGGTAAATAGAGATAAACAAAGTCAATTATTTCGCTTAGGCGGTTGGGTGACACTCATCATTGGGATACTGACCTTGCTGCGAACCGGTCATACAATGGTAGATTACAGTGGACACGGTGCTTTGGCTTGTCTGATACTGGCACTAATCGCCCGTCCTATTAGCCGCCTGTGGGCTTCACCTTTGCGTTACCGTCGGGGTTTGGGAGTGGGTGCTTTTGTTATGGCTGTAGTTCATACCACCCACATGATTGAACATTCCTTGCAGTGGCAATTTGCCGCTTTGTTTTTCTTACCGCCAGATTTTCAGTGGGGGATGGCTGCGGGTGCTGTGGCATTAGTTTTAATTACCCCGGCGGCTTTCACAAGTTTTGAATCACTACAAAAATATTTGGGCCAGCGCTGGCGACAAATTCATTTACTGAGTATACCAGCTTTACTCTTAAGTGCTATTCATACTGTATTGATTGGTTCCCATTACCTGGGTTCCTTGGAATTAACATGGGGGAATAAATTAGCGGTAGTGATAATGGGAATTGTCACCTTTGGTGTGTTATTGATCCGTTCACGTTTGTTTTGGTCAAAGTTAAATATGGAAAAGTTTTATGTACCCCCAACCAAATCCTACTAACAGCCATGATCAGATTCCAAAAATAATTTATTATTCTTTATTATTTTTGAGTTGTTTGATTGTATCTATCACTGCTGCTGATTCCACTGTTGCCCATCAAGTGGAAATATCTCAAGATGTCGGTGCTACTCTCCACATTGAGCCCCAGGATAATCCTCGTGCTGGAGAACAGACCCAAGCTTGGTTTGCTCTGACCCGTAAAGGTGGTAAGGTAATTCCCCTGACGCAATGCCACTGTGAATTATTGATTTATGCTGAACCTCATACGCCAGGGGAACCAGCTCTACTAGAGCCATCTTTACAACCTGTGTCAGCTGAACGTTATCAAGGTATTCCCGGTGCAGAAATAAATTTTCCCAAGGCAGGACTGTATCAACTACAGCTCAGTGGTAAACCCAGAAATGAAGGAAGTTTTAAACCATTTCAATTTGAGTTTGAAGTCACTGTGGCTGGTGGAACACCCAGAAACCAAGAAAATGTCCTAAATGCTAATAATGCACCGACTCAAAATGTGAATATTAAGTCAGGATTCACTATTACAGTGCTAGTGCTGGCAATTCTTCTGGCTGTGGGTATTGTGTTTTTTATACTACAGGAGTTGAAAGAGCGTGAGACCCGTTGATGTCCTTTCTATACACAAGATTGAAAGAGGGAGAATTTTAATCATTAAACGATATCCTTGACTCATCACTTTTACAGGTGTCGCTTTTGATGCCAATGCCAGGCATGGGTGACAATGTCTTTGATGTCTGGATATTGGGGTTGCCAGTTGAGGATTTTTCTGGCTTTCTCGCCACTGCCAATTAAAGATGGAGGATCACCAGGGCGGCGATCGCATTCTTCAACTGGTATGGTTAGTCCAGTTACCTCTTGTGCTGCCGCGATTACTTCTCTGACAGAGAAGCCGTTACCGTTACCTAAGTTGAAAACTTCGCTATGGCCATCTTGTAAGAGATATTTTAATCCTAAAACATGAGCATCTGCCAAGTCATTAACGTGAATATAATCGCGAATACAAGTACCATCAGGGGTGGGATAATCTGTGCCAAAGATGGAAATAGATTTTCTTTTACCCAAAGCAGTGAGCAGTACTAAGGGAATGAGGTGGGTTTCTGGTTGATGATCTTCCCCTAGCAAGCTGCTGGGATGAGCGCCAGCTGCATTAAAATAGCGAAAACGTACTGATTTGAAACTGTAAGCTACATCAAAGTCAGAAAGAATCCGCTCCACCATCAGCTTGCTTGCCCCATAGGGATTAATGGGGTTTTGGGGGTGGTTTTCGGGAATAGGTACGACTTCTGGGACTCCATAGGTAGCACAGGTAGAAGAAAAGACGAATTTCTTAATTGATGCCCCTAGCATGGCTTCTAACAGCGTCAGGGTACCCACAACGTTGTTACGGTAATATTTGGCTGGGTCGGTCACTGATTCACCTACGTAGGCATAGGCAGAGAAGTGCATGACCGCCGCAATGTTGCGAGTTTTAAACAAGTCATCTAATAAGGCGCGATCGCCTGTATCTCCTACTATTAGTTCAACCTGTAAAACCTTTTTTACCAAATCTTGATGTCCATAAACTAAATTATCTAGTATTACCACTTCATAACCAGCTTGCTTGAGAGCGAGTACAGTATGGGAACCAATATATCCAGCTCCCCCGGTTACTAAGATGCAGGGCTTTTCAAAAGACATAGTTTTTCCTTTGCAGTTGACAACTACTCAATTAATTTAGTTGACTGGTGCTCATATTGCTCACCTGGAAAATGACAAATAGTAGACGCAGTGTGAAAAAATTGCACTAAAATCACTACGACGGTGGTCTTTGGTCTTGGGCTGGAGGTATTTGCTCTTGACGGGAAAATACATCTTATGCCAAAAATCTCTATGCTGTCCCTAACGGGTGTGTCAGTTATTCATGGGGAAACTCCTGTTGTTAACTGGCTCACACCACAAAAAAAATTTGAGAGTTAACCTATGTTTCTATTACTAAGTCGAGTGCTGCTGTGGCTGCTAATTGGCACTGTTGTATACTCTCTGTTCCAGAGATTTTATCCATCTGGAACGTTTGTGGGGAGATTACTGTTGGTCATTGTCTTGATTGTTATAGCTTTGTCGTTTATTAACCCCAATGAACCAGCTGTAGCATCTTTGTGGAGGGTTGTATCATTTCCCCTCAAGCCTTTGGGAGCTTCCATGTTGCTCTTAATTTTTGCCGCACAAAGGATTAAGGGCGGGGGAATAGAAAAACCAGGTGGTTATTTGCTTGGTTGGTCCCTGACAATTTTACTCTTGGCAAGTACACCAGCGATCGCTTACTTTTTGGTAAGAATACCTGTGGCAATGGTGGGTGACACCAACTTAGTAACTCAGGAAATTATTCAGGATTATCCCTTAGCGTCATCCCCGGAGGTCCTTGTAGCATTGAGCCCAGCAACCACCCCCACGATAAATTCTGATGTAGTGGCCAATGGTATGTTTCTCAATCAAGAACGCCCTGCAACCGTAGCATTAAATTCTTTGGGTGTGAAAGTTTCACCTTACCTGTTACAAAATCCTCAGGCCATTGGTGAGCGGGGGTTGCGCATTGAAGACTTTGTACCTAGCGCACAAACTCTGCAACTCACAACCCAAGTATGGGAAAGTTATCTTAACCAGATTTACTTTTTCTTGCGTGGTAACCGGACAGCTGACTAAAAAAGTGACTGTAGCACCTGGATTGTTTGTAAAAAAGCAATCAGGAAAAATGAACCACAGATGAATACAGATAAATATCGGTATTTATCTGTCTCCATCTGTCTCCATCTGTGGTTTAATCTGAAAAAAATGAACTGTTGCAAGAGTTATCATCACAAATTGCTGCTTTAAGGGGTTCGCTATTCGCTAAAGTAGGATAGAGCGGACTGCGGAATTACCAAAAACACAGACTGATTAGCAGTTCATCTTCAAATGATTAAGTCGCAATATCGCTCTCAATGGCAGAATCTCGACGACTTGCTAAACTCGGTGCTTACTTACGTCCCCATTGGCGGGAAACGACACTAGGCATTCTTGCTTTATTATCCGTTAATGGCCTGGGTGTTTATATACCTTGGTTGATCCGTTCAGCAGTTGACCAACTTTCGGCCAGCTTTGATTTCAGTGACGTATTATCTTACGTAGTGCCGATTATCTTGTTCAGTTGCGCGATGTGGCTGATTCGTATGGCTTCGCGCATTTGGCTGTTTGGCGTAGGAAGGCAGGTAGAATTTGACCTAAAACAAAGAATTTTTCAACACTTACTCAAGCTGGAGCCTGCTTATTTTGCCACTAACACTGCTGGAGATTTAATTAGTCGGGCTACTAGTGATGTGGATAATGTCAGGAGGTTGGTGGGTTTTGCGGTATTGAGTTTGGCAAATACTGTGTTTGCCTATGCTCTGACGCTACCAGTAATGTTAACAATTAGCGTCAATCTCACCCTAGCTTCTTTGGCTGTCTATCCCTTTATGTTCTGGTTAGTACATCTTTTTAGCAATCGCCTACGGAAAGAGCAAGCAGTAGTCCAAGAGGAATTATCGGATATTAGTGAACTGATTCAAGAGGATATTAGTGGTATTGCGCTGATTAAAATTTACGCCCAAGAAGAAAATGAGCGTCGAGCTTTCGCCCAAAAGAATCAGCAGCTATTGACGGCTAACTTACAACTGGCTAAAAGCCGAAATATACTATTTCCCTTAATCGGTGGTCTAGCTAATCTCAGTTCTCTAGTAATCATCTGGCTAGGGGCTACACAGATATCCACTGGAACCTTGGCTGTAGGAGATTTTTTGGCGCTGCTAATTTATGTAGAACGTTTAGTTTTTCCCACTGCGTTATTAGGTTTTACAATCACGGCTTATCAACGTGGTGAAGTTAGTATTGACCGTCTTGAGTCTATTCTTTCTGTAAAACCGAAAATTCAAGACGAAGCCGACACTGTACATTTGCCTTTAGTTGAGATCAAAGGCAAAGTTACAGCCCAAAATCTTAGTTACACTTACCCAGGGGCTAGTACTGCGGCCTTAGACAATATCAACTTTACTATTTTCCCAGGGGAAACAGTTTCTATTGTCGGGGCTATTGGTTCTGGTAAATCAACTTTGGCAAATGCGTTACCGCGTTTGTTAGATATTGCACCGGGTCAATTATTCTTGGATGGTTGGGATATTACTAAGATATCATTGGCAGATTTACGTCAGGCCATCGCCTACGTTCCTCAAGATAGCTTTTTGTTTAGCACCACAATTAAAAATAACATTCGCTACGGTGACCCAGTTAGTGAAGTTCAGGATGTAGAAAATGTTGCCAGACAAGCGCAAATTGATGCAGAAATCAAAAATTTTCCCCATCAGTATGAAACCATTGTTGGTGAACGTGGTATAACTTTGTCTGGTGGTCAACGACAACGTACTGCTTTGGCTCGGGCAATGCTCATGGCAGCGCCAATATTAATTTTGGATGATGCCCTTTCCAGTGTGGATAATCAAACCGCCACAAAAATTCTTGATAATCTTTCCTCTGATTCCAGACGCAAAACCTTAATTTTTATCACTCATCAGCTATCTGCTGCTGCTACTGCTGACCGTATTTTTGTTATGGATAAGGGCAAAATTGTCCAGACAGGCACTCACTTAGAACTGTTACAAAGCGAGGGCCTTTACAAAACTTTGTGGACTCAGCATCAGGTAGAGGAGCTGTTGCGTTGAAGAGGAGAACGCATCTACAAATATAGAAATGGTCGGCATAGGGCACCGACAGAACCTTAAACTGACGGGGAGCAACTGTAACACTACTCTGGTACCTGGTTGCTGTAATCTGTCAAGAATCACCGACGTTCTACGTCGGTGAGTATTTTAAACAAATTAAAAATGCTTCTATCCTTTGACAGAAGCATCAAGGAACAAAATCATAAATAGTATAGAAACAACAACGGCTATTGGGAGCGACACTCAATTCAGGGATGGTAAATAAATGATTTCATCTGGTGTCCAAGCTAAAATAAGTCGCGTAGAATGCATTGTTGAACAAATTGGCGAAGCAGTACTCACTACCACTGAGACAATTGAACACCTCGCTGAAGGATTAGAAAATCTCCGCGTGCAAGTTGAAGCACAGGGTAAGCAAGTGCAACAGCAAGGATATCAAATTTTTGCATTATGTGATGCTGTCCAAACCCTTGCTGAATCTCAGGAAGATTCACTACAACGAATAACCGAACTCACACAAACTCTGGATAGGCTGATGTCAATAATTCCAGAATCAAAAGACACAGTGTACAGCCAAGACTAGCAATTACACTTACACTCTTAACAAATTTACGGCGATATTACCGGAAAAAAAAACATCAACATCACTACCAGGAATGCGGTGGCGTTTGCCACATTCACCTACATAATAAAAATCATTGCTATCCGTATAGTTAATTGGTAAGGGTTTAGTAGAGGGTTGACAAAACACGATTTGAGGATCTGGGTCACCTGGTTGCAGATGTGGTAAATTCACATTCAAAGTGAATTTAAACCACAGATACACAAAGATAAAATACCCTTAAGCTTCCCCGGTCTAAAGACACGGGGATTTCTGAATATTCCATAAAAGAACTTTCTTAGGTTGACTTAAAAAACCTCTACTGATTCCGGTTAAGTCAAACTTAAACATCATCGCTACTTTACGAATAATATTGGCTGCTCCGTTGCAGTCAGCGTTTATTTTTATTCCTTGCTTATTTCTAAACAAACCTCTTTTTACTCTGTTTCCGCTAC
>NZ_JANQDJ010000083.1:0-59529 GCF_029891685.1 Umezakia ovalisporum Ak1311
GATCACGACCGGAACCACCAAACAGCATTTGCCCACGGCCTTCGGCAACCTGGAGGTTGTCATGGTCAGCACCGCCTAGAAGGATGTTAGACTCGGCAGCTTCAATGACTATGAGACTATCATTACCCTTACCGCCATCTACAACACTGGTATGGACAGGACTTTGTGCTCCTAAGTATATGGTGTCATCACCGGCACTAGCACTGGCATAAGTTTCGCTAGCGACAAAAATTGTATCGTCGCCCTTGCCTGCGTATATCTCAACCTGAGAGGTTTGACTTGCTTCCACATCGTCATCACCATCCCCTGTGAACACGGTAAATCCAGATTCAGCCTTGGTTAACATTAGTTCATCAGTACCGGGAGTACCGCTAACAACCGTTTGGTCGATGACTGTATCCTCTCGGAAGGCTAGGTTTTGTAGTCGTTGATCGAACTCACGAGCTGTATCTGCTTGACTGAAGGGTGTATTCAGGAAGTTTTGGAATAGGTACTCTGCTAAGGCATCTTGCTCAGTGCCATTGGGGGCAAAGGTGGCATTGCCACTGCGAGAAGCATTGGCTGATTGAGCTAAATCTACTCGGTTGGCGCTTTCGCCTTGGGGGAACGGATATCCATCACCACCACCAGCCAAGAAGTTGAGGGTAACCATCCGGAAGGTGCGGTTGGGGTCACCAACAATTTGGCCTGCTTGAACCACTACATCTAGGTCTTTGCCGGTTTCGTCTTCAATAGCTAGAGAAATAACGCGGTTACCTGGTTCACGGGTGAGGTCGAAGCTGAAGGAGAATCCGGCAATCTGAGGGAAACTTCCCGGAGTTGCAGAATCATCTGGTCTGCTGAAGGCTACTGCGTGTTCTGCCAAAGCTAATAATTCTGTAGCAGTTACGGTCAGCAAGGTTAAGCCATTATTGAAACTGAGGGCATTGGCAATGTCGTTTTGAGAAATGCCTCCTGCGGGCTTGACAACGTTACCTTCAACATCCAATACGGCTTCGTTGGGCAAAGTCTGAACTTCTCCAGTGCTGCCTGTGGGCACAACTACCCGGCCAATGCTGTTGCGAATGCCACCTCCATTCTTCAGGGAAATCAACACTTCCGAGTCTACTTCCTTGGCGATGGACAGATTGGCATCGGCTGTGAGGTTACCCAAGTTCGTTTCTTGTCGGCGCACACTGGTGCGATCGCCATTGAGATGCACTGTACTAATGCCGAAGACGTTGCTTTCCTGCTGCACCACAACATTACGCAGGGTATCGACAATTGCTTGAATTTGCGGATCAACTAGATTGCTAGCTTCTAACTCTGCCACTCCCTGAGCATCGGTAGCATAAGCACCACTGATGTCTGGGTTATAGCTGTCGGGAGTAACCACGCCATTGGCATCAAAATCGATGACTAGACGACCGACGTATTTGTAGTTACCATCGGTATTTACTACAGCGACGGGATTGCCATCAGCATCGGTTTTGAAGATGGGATAAGTACCTTGGTTCCCATCTCCAGCCCGGAGGCGGTCGTTTGCATCGAACAGACGAGTATTAGAGCCGCCTGCTACAATAATGTCCACATCGCGCAGTCGAGTTGCCAATTCTTGCTCAATAGCTAACTGCTGCATATGAGCAAGTAAGACCACTTTGTTGATATCGGGGTTAGCTGTTAACAGGGCATCGACATCAGTTTGAATCTCAGCTGCCAAAGCATCGAGCTGAGTAGAAGTAGGACGACCATCAAAGGGCTGCGGGTTAACAGTGACATTCCCTGGACTAGAGATTACACGCAGAGTTGGTGTAGTAGCTCCAACTATCCCGATTTTTTCGCCATGGACATCAATCACCACACTGGCGGCAATGCTGTTAGGTTGAGGAGCTTGGCCATTAGAAACTACCAGGCTAGCCAAATTACTATCAGTGCTAAAGTCCAGGTTAGAACTCAGGTAAGGAAAAGCAGTTCCAGGGAAGTTAGCCGCGTCATCGCCGGCAATCAAGTCTTTGACCACTGCTGTACCGAGGTCAAACTCGTGATTACCAAAGGCAATGGCCTGTACACCCAAGGCATTCTGAATCAAAATGTCCCCCCGGCCTACACTACCATAGGCTGATTTAGAGGCGTTCAGGAACAGACCCGGAATGTAGGCATCGCCGGAGGAAAGAATCAGGGTATTGGGGAAGCCAGACACACCATCGTTGTCAATATCCTGTGCTTTCAGGGCATTCAGCACCGCCGAGAAGCGAGGCGCGTCTTCAAAAGCAGGAATAGCTGCTTCCTGGTCGGCAAAATGGAACAATTGCAGAGTGAAGGGCGCAGGAGCAACTTCAAACAGAGAGGTAGTACCACTGACTTCATTAGCCACTGCCACTAGAGGGTTTCCATTAGGGCTATCTGCGTCGGGGATGAAAATTACACCCTCGGCACCCAAATCTCCAGCTTGTGCTGAATTAGAAGGAACATTAAAGTTGCGATTGTTAAAGTAGTCTACAAAAAAGGCTTCAGCAGGATTAGTAATGTCGTAGATCATCACCCCGCCGACGCGCTCAAGACCAACAAAGGCATAGGTGCGCCCGTTGAGTTCACCAATAGCCACTCCTTCTGGTTCTGGTCCTTTGTCGTCGCTGCGATTATCAAAGTTGTTGCTACTGTGATTGGAGTTAAAGTTGCCGGGTAATCGCCTGCTGATGATTTCCTCAAACTCAGCACCACTGTCATATATGAGATTGCCCTCAGTATCCCAAATGCTGAAGGAACGTCCGCCAAAAGCATATAGCTCCCTGTAGGCTTCGGTGGAGGTCAGCTGTCCTCGAATTTCCCCGCCCGGATTCCTGACTGTGTGCACATTAAAGTACAAATTCACATCATCACCAATGTTGACATCCCGTAAGGCAGGGACAAATTGGCTCAGAGACTTATTAGCTGGGTCACTTTCCTGCCAGATGCCCTTGATGGTAGTGGAACCATCCTCATTGATGGTAAAGCTCATATCCGGGTCTTGGTTGGGGCTTAAAATTCCCAATACCACTGGACCATTTGCACCGGCTGCTGCTTCATGCAAATGCAGCATAGTAACATTATCGGCGGTATCAGGTGTTTGGGGATTCAACCCCAAAATGGGGCCAAAGTCCAGCCCTGCCACCGTTAGTTCGTAGCTGAGGGCAGTGGGGTTGTCGTTGAGTTTCAGAACGGCACTGCCACTAGCTCGAGTAGTAACAGGAATTGTTTCCTGAGTGCCACTGAGTTGGGACTTAAAGAAGACTTTATCGCTAATACCCTTAGTGGTGGTGACTGTGAGGCGACCCAGATTTTCATCTGCTTGAAGTTCACGGGCATTGGGGAAGGTATCGCGGTCGAGTACCAAGTTCTTTACCCTAGACTCTTCACTGAATCCGTCATAGTCCCGGGCATCTCCTTCGTTGGCGGTGACAATGTAAGTCTGTCCGTTCGCTTCGTAGAGTTCAATCTCATCTGGCTGGTACATGCCAAAAAGATTGGGATAGTTAGTGATGTTGATTTTGCCATCGCGATCGCTTACATCCAGAGAATTATTCGCACTACCGTGGGGCTTATAACCGAGGGGTAAAATCTTTGTGACGCTACCAGAGGCGATATCTACTACTGCAATGGCGTTATTCTCTTGGAGGGCTACGTAGGCGGTGTGAGAATCCTTAGAAACTACGATGTATTCTGGCTCTAAATCTTGGGCTACGCTAGCATTGGGTCCAAAAATGCGAACTCCGGCGGAAATTAAAGCTTCTTTCTGATCATTAAAGGTGGTGAACTCAACGGTTGTTATGTTGGCTTGGGTGAGGTTGTCAATGCCGCCGGAAATATCAATAATACTGACAGAACCCTCTGGATCGATGTTGTAATCATCGTTGGGTTCTCCTTCGTTAGCTACCAGTACCTTTGTGCCATCGGGGGTAAATAGCAGCATATCTGGTAAAGCACCCACGGTCACAGCTTTGAGGAATTGACCATTAGTGTTAAAGAAGACTACGCTGCCGGGTTCTGTGTTTACAGTATTAGCGATGGCTACCGCCACGATGCCGTTAGATACTGCTACACTGTTGGCTTTCGCACCATAGGCTGATGGATCAATATTAAACAGTTTGGTTGGATTTGTGAGGTTGTTAATATCTAGCACTTCCACCGCCGGAGCGCTGGCGTTAACTACAAACAACCTTTTAGTGGCTGGATCGTGGACAACAATCTCAGCAGCGCTAGAGTCAAAGATGTTAGTCGCGTAGGTTCCAAGCAGATTCAGTTGAATTTTATTAGACATAGTACGTTTATAAAAATTAAAACTGGCAAAAACAGGGTGTTGATTCCTGGACATCTCAAAATTTTCAGTAAATTCACTGTTGACTGAATCACGTTAAACTTTGAGAGCTGGCACAGATTGGAGCTAAATAAAATGCGATCCAATGTTTGGGCGTTACCTAGAAAGATATAGGTGCAGCGTTGATGAGCAGGTAACGTATCAATCAGCTTTTTATGGGATACCCCTAGAGTGTCTTCAAACGTGGAAATAAGTTCATTTGATGCACCCAAAAAAAGTACGGTGGCTCGGTTAGGATTATACACGACTAGCGCTCCTACCCTTTGGGGGCACTGGATTCACGCCAATTTTTTCTGAAAGCATGAAAATATGCGTAATCTAATAGTGTAATTAATTCCCCACGCCCCACCCGGAAGGGGCTTGTTTGTGCAAGCGAAACGCCTACTCTACGGTTGTTCATAAATTTTGGAGAATCACTATAATCACTGATATATAGTCCAGTGTAAAAGTTAAGGAATTTCTATAAAATAATTAATAGAAGTTTAAAAATAGCTCTTTTTCATATAATCCTCCCGAACCCAAAACTGTCTAGCATGACGAAAGTTGCAAGGATGCTACTGCGACCTGCATGGGTATTGACTATGATGTGGAAGCTCTGGCTATTAAAATATAGGTAAAAAATAAAACCTTATTAGCCTACAACTGAACCTAGTTGACTTTAATTTATCTCTACATGTTGAGATATAAATTGAATATAAAAACTTAATACTTTCATGGAGTAACCAATTCTAATGCTCGTGGCGTGGGGTTACTGTACCTCTACCAGAAGATAAATTAACAAGATGTACCAAAAAAACCTAGCATTATTTTAATATCTTCAATTAATAAGATTATGAGTTACTACATTGCTCCCCGTTTTCTGGACAAACTTGCAGTTCACATCACCAAAAACTTCCTGGATCTTGCTGGTGTGCGAGTTCCCTTGATTTTGGGTATTCATGGACGCAAAGGCGAAGGAAAGACGTTTCAATGTCAGTTAGTCTTCGAGAAAATGGGTATTGAAGTGACTCACATATCTGGGGGAGAATTGGAAAGTCCAGATGCAGGAGACCCGGCGCGGTTGATTCGTTTGCGCTATCGGGAAACCGCAGAATTAATCAAAGTGCGCGGTCAAATGTGTGTGCTGATGATTAATGATTTAGATGCTGGTGCTGGACGCTTTGATGAAGGTACGCAATACACAGTAAATACGCAGTTAGTCAATGCCACATTGATGAATATTGCTGATAATCCTACAGATGTGCAATTACCGGGGAGCTACGACTCTACACCATTACGTCGGGTACCGATTATTGTCACAGGTAATGATTTTTCCACTCTCTACGCGCCATTAGTTCGCGATGGACGGATGGAGAAATTTTATTGGGAACCCAATAGAGACGATAAAGTGGGGATTGTTGGCGGTATTTTTGCACAAGATGGACTTTCGCAACGAGAACTAGAACAACTAGTTGATACTTTTCCTCATCAATCTATCGACTTTTATAGTGCTTTGCGATCGCGCATTTATGATGAACAAGTACGTGATTTTATTTATCAAGTCGGTTTCGAGGCTGTATCGTTGCGTGTGGTCAACAGTACAGAGAAGCCACCAGAATTTAAAAAGCCTGATTTCAGCTTGTCTCACCTGATTGCATCTGGTAAGTTGATGGTGGCTGAACAACAAAGGTTGCAAACTTCCCAATTAGTGGACGAATACAATCGCCTCAATCGACGTAGTCAAAATTATCAACCCGCACCACCTACGACTGTGACACCCAGCAATGGTTCCAACCAACCAAATAACGGTAATGGTTTCCAGAAACAGGGAGGAACAAACGCTCATTTAAGCCTAGAGACTCAAGAACAAATCCGACAAATTTTAGCTCAAGGTCATAAAATCAATTTTGAACACGTAGATGAACGTCGCTTCCGCACAGGTTCTTGGCAAAGTTGCGGTACAATTCGCATTGATACTGAGTCAGATGCAATGTCAACTTTAGAATCCTGTTTAGCTGAATATAACGGTGAGTATGTCCGCTTAGTAGGCATTGACTCCAAAGCTAAACGCCGGGTAGTGGAAACCATTATTCAACGTCCTAATGGCAAGAATTAGGGTTTGCCACATAAAGTAATGTAAATGATTTTGTAGGGTCTAAACTACCCCCCGGATGAATCTCTGGAGTGGTTCGGAATAGCCCCGTAACCCCATCAAAGAAACCACTTCTCTTACAATCCTAAAATCCATCGAGCTAAATTAAGATAAATTAAAACTCCCAAGACATCAACAGCAGTAGTAATAAAAGGCGCCGACATCAAAGCCGGATCTAACCCCATGGCGCGGAATACAAATGGCAAGGCGGAACCAGAAACTGAAGCTAAAACGCAGATAGAAACCAGACTTAATCCCACCGCCACTGCGACTAAGAAATTTCCTTGTAAGAAGAATGCCCACAGTATCACTACAGCACCTAACATGGCTCCTAGCAATATGCCGGCAATTCCTTCTCGTTTGATTATTTCTAAAGCTTCGTGAGGGCGAACATCTTCGGTATTCAAACCTCTAATCACGACAGTGGAAGACTGTGCTCCCACGTTCCCTCCGGTACCAATCAATAAAGGTATAAAGGCAGTTAAAGCAACTACTTTTTCTAAAATATACTCTTGGTTGGTAATCACCGCAGCTGTGGCACTGTTGGTTATTAACAAAATAAGTAACCAGACTACACGTCTACGGGCAACAGTAAATAAGTTAGTTTGAAAATAATTATCACCACCAGATTCTACAGCGCCCAATGTATAGATGTCTTCTGTGGTTTCTTGCTCTAAGATATCAAGCACATCATCCACTGTGACAATACCGACCAAACGCCGTTCCGCATCTACTACGGGAATGGCTACAAAGTCGTAGTGCTGAATTGTCCTGGCAACTTCTTCTTGGTCAGTACCTGTATGTACAAATACTACATCACGGGTCATAATGCTGCCAAGAGTTTGCTCTGGTTGAGCCAAAATAAGGTCTCGCAGTGAGAGAATCCCAGTTAAGTGGCGAGCATCATCAGTAACATAAATATAATAAATTGTTTCTCTCAAGTTAGCCAAAGAACGAATCTGCTCTAGTGCTTGAGTAATGGTCATATTTTCCTTGAGTGAGAGATACTCAGGAGTCATAATTCGCCCAGCAGTATTAGGGGCATAACCTAGCAGCAAAGCAGTTGTATCCCGTTCAGCCGGACTCAGTTGTTGCAATAGTCGCCTGACCACCTTAGCAGGGAGTTCGTCAAACAGACGCGCACGGTCATCAGGAGACATATTATCGACAATTTCCTGTACATCCTGACGTTTAAAATCTTCGAGTAGTGTTTGTTGTACGCTAGGATCTAGGTATTCAAACACCTCTATAGCCTCTTCCTTGGAAAGTAACCGAAATGCGATCGCCTGGGTAGCTTCTGGCAAACCTTCAATTGACTCCGCAATATCTGCAATCTGAACGGGAACTAACAAAGCTTTCGCACCCTGAAAGTTCTTTTGTTCCAGTAGGACTTGCAGCTGCTGGCGCACTAGCTCTTGTAACTCTTGTCTGGATCTGCTTTGCATATGTGAACTTAAAGCTGGCTGATTAATGTAGTATCCTATGAATATTTATCGAAAATTTGGGTCTAAAACCCCGTCTTTCTGGGACGGCTTTACCGATACTTTGCTACAATAGCAGCAAGTCGCCATTATTTCATGGGGAGACTTTAAATGGGCAGGGAGTGAGTGTAAGACTACTTCACTAGAAGGTTACTGTCCACTGTTAAGCAATCCTCCCTCATTCTCCACCCTGTAATGGCATGAAGATTGTATCATGTCAGAAGTAACTGAATCTCAAATACGGAACCTTTGCCTAGTTCACATCACTCACCACTGGTGTATGAATTATAGACAAATCTAAAGATAAGATTTATTTTCTACTGGAATGGAAGCATGGTAGCGGTTATCTCTTTGTCAGCTTTGGCGCTGTAACCAGGGGTAATCAATTGGTTGCTACATTGATACCACATATCACGAGTTATGCTTTCACAAGGGAAGTTTTAGCTTTGCATTCCAGCTGAAGTTTCAACACAGCACCTATATATTGATCAACATTATTGCTAAAACTTGCTACTAGGCAACAGTAAAATATCGATCATCTCACCCACTACCAAACCGGATAGGGCTAAGATGGTTAAAATCCAAAAAGAATCAGTTTTGTTAAAGCCAGCAAAACGCATTTCTAGGTCAGCCAAAAATGTAGTGGCTATGGGTATCAAAAAAAGACTAAAGAACAGCGACCAAGTTTCCACCAAGGCAACTGAGAGAATTAAAAATAACACCACCACTAAGATTCTAGATCCGAATGCAACTAACTGTTCCAACCAAGCAACAGTTTTTCTCACAATGGCTAAAGCCACAGCAGCAACAAAAGCTCCCGTTAACCAAATAATGTGATGAGCCGCAAGATACCACCCCAACAAAGCATAAGCTAACCAGAGTAGTACCAAGGGCATAATTGGAATTCTGTGAAAAAATCCCACATTCATCATTTTCTTTCCCTAGTTTTGAACAATCCAACAACAGGTATCTTAATTCTAATCAACAGCACCACCTAATTGCCACCTTTATCTTTGTTCACAAATACCTTCATACCTCGACATAGAATTTTTCACTGGGGGAGTTGCACTTGAAAATTAGCAACCAAAACAAAGCCATTAACCCGACAATCTAAATTCTTTAACCACACAACCAACTCGTGATTACTGTTATGGTACAAAGTATAGTTGAGTTCGTCTTGAACAAAATTCATTTGATTAACTGGATTGAATATCTTTGTCTCAATATTTTGGTTGAAGCGTTTATCCAAGGATTTTTTTAGCTGTGTTGCTTTGGCTGTGGCCACCGCAAAATTCAGGATGGTAACATCAGTATTCATAGCCTGCTGCAACTGAGCAAAATTCTCATATTTTCTCCTACCGAGAGTTCCCTGAGTCGGAATAAGCAGCGCTGCAATACCAGTGGCTGAGTCTTGCTGATTGAAGGCAAAATAACGCCAATCACCGTAAGCATACTGGATTAATCCTTGATTATCAGGCAAAACCAATCTCGAATGTAGGCCTAAATCAAGCACATAAACCGTGACTGGTTCCTCTGGATTAGCTGGGGGTATGATAGCCGTGGGAGAAGCGATTAAAACCAGTGATATCAAAGCTACTATAGCCAAAATGAATTTAGATATCCAATGCGACATTCTCTGACAAACCTTAACTCTAGGTCCCTTTTTGTAAGGAAACTAGCAATCGCTTGTTAATTTCTGGCCAATTCACGACCTTCCACCAATTATTTAAATACTCACCCCGGCGATTGCGATATCTCAGGTAATATGCATGTTCCCACACATCGTTACCCATAATCGGATATGCACCATCCATAATCGGGTTATCTTGATTCGCTGTGGTGACGATTTGTAATTGACCTGCGGGGTTACGCACCAGCCACACCCAGCCACTACCAAAGCGATCGCTTGCCGCTTTGTTAAACTGTTCTTTAAACTCTTCAAAACTGCCAAAAGTTTGGTTAATCTCGGTGGCAATTTCGCCTGTTGGTTCGCCACCACCTTCAGGACTCATAATTTGCCAAAATATTGTGTGGTTAAGATGTCCACCACCGTTATTGCGTACCTTTGTGCGAATCTTTTCCGGAACATCGTTTAAATTTTGCAGCAAAGCTTCAACGGTTCTTTTTTGCAAATATGGCTCTTGTTTGAGTGCATTATTCAGGTTATTCACATAGCTAAAATGATGTCCGTCATGATGTATTTTCATCGTTTCTGCATCAATAGCTTTTCCCAGTGCTGCATAATCATAGGGTAAAAGTGGTAGCTTTGCAGGGCTAGTACTAAGTTCCCCATCAGGAGAAGCCACAAGAGGAAACGTTGTCGCTGTGGGAGTTTTTTGGGGAGATTGTGAGTCAGCTACGGGTATTGGTTGACAAGATATGAGCAGAATTAGCACCAGCAATACTGTGAGCAAAAATGCAATTTTTGTGGGGATAAATCTGGACATAATTATTCACACCATCATTAATGTTTCTACTGATGAAAAATAAATTTTTCCTGTTATTTAACTAAAATTTTATTTTTTAAACCCCTGTTCTGACAATAGCTAAGAGAATAGAATTAACAACTGCTAAAGCCAAAGAACCAATCAATGCACTCCAAAAGCCCCATCTCAGGCTAAAACCAGGAACTAAAGCAGCAGCCAAGGCAAAAATAATTGCATTCAACACCAAGAAAAATAATCCAAAAGTGAGAATAATAAAAGGTAATGTCAATAAAGTCATAATTGGTAGTAGAGTTGCATTCAAAATTCCGAAAACAGCCGCAGAAATAGCTGCCTTATAAAAACTATCAATTTCAATTCCTAAAGGTAGTTTAGAAATAATTAAAAAGCTAATTGTAGTCACTAACCAAGTAATCAGAAAATTCAACATTGATATTTCCTCAAAATCTTCAAAATAGACGTGGTTGCTGAAAAAATATTATTACTCCATTCTATGTTCTATTGTTATTTTGTAATAAACAAATAAAATGTAAAAAATAAGTTTTTACTTTCAAAAAAAATTAAGCTTATTATCTGGTAAATTCTAACATAAAATGCTAATTATTTAAGCATAATTTTAATATATTTCTTTAGACATACAATTAAAATCCTTGAACAAAACTATCGGCAGATATAAGATATACTTAATTGTGATAATTATATAATTAAAAGATAAACAATATCTATATTTGATTGATGGTAAGTTAATATAGCTTTTATTTTTCCTACCTTAAGGTATGACAATTTTCATGAAAATATGCTAAACAGAAGTTACAAGATAACATAGTAATGTCAAAGGATTTAAGATTTGTTATTTCAACTCAAACGACAAAAATATAAGTAAATTGAAGAATAAGTTATAATTCTGAAAATTTATCCTTATTAGCTAATGTAATTCTTGGCAAAGTACCATAAATAATCAGTAATTAACCAATAGAAAAGCACTATTAACAGCCATCAAATCTTATGAGGATTCTTAAATTAGTAATTAACTTTCTATCAAAAATCAACTTGTATATAGCTGAGGTAAAATAATATGTCTTTTGAAAATATTTGGCTAAAAACAGTAGCTGAAGATAGAAATTTTTCTCAGGTAAATCCTAGTGAAATCAAACAAGAGCAAATGCAAAAAGACGGTTTGGATATCCCAGACATAGCTTTAACTTTATCCCCCGTAGCCTTGCTATTTAGTTGGATAATTTTTTTCATAATCCTGCAAAAAATTCGCACTTTTTTAGACAATAAGATGGTTTTTACCGTCAATGGTGGGCATAAAGTCCCCTGTAAAAACTGTCGATTTTATTCAAATAATCATTACCTAAAATGCGCCGTACAACCTTCTATTGTCCTTACTGAAGAAGCAAAAGATTGCTCGGAATATTCACCTAAAAATGGAAAATTTTCGCCAAATAGCCTCTTTAAGTAAGGTAAATTTATGTAAAATTATTTGCATTTTGATTTTCAATTTCAGTGACTTTTTAAGTAACCTGACCTAAATCTCGTTGTCGCTGCAACCAATTAGCTAAATCATTAGCAGTAATGATTCCCTTAAGTAAACCGTTTTGAATTACTAGTACACGACGGACTCCTGAATCTTGCATTTTTTGCAAGACCTTAGACATCTGCTCTTCTGGACGCGCAGTAACACCGTTTTCTGTGGTAACCATCGTATCCTTGACAGTGCGATATTTCCATTCTTCTCTGGGAATATCCTTGACCTGATTTAAAGTAATAATACCCACAGGATGACCATCTTCTGCCACAGGAAAAGACTGATAGCGACGATTGAGAAAATAATTATCTACTAACTCTTGGAGTTTAATGTCAGGACTGACGGTTTCTGGATAAGGAGTCATAATTTCTCGCGCCCGTATCCCTTGTAAACTCGTGCGAAGTAAAAGATCCTCATAGCTAGTTTCGGCAGCATTATACAAAAACCAACCGATGAGAATTAGCCACAGTCCGCCCAAAATCGCCCCAGCAAACATATCTAAAACACCGAAGGCAATTAACAAATAACTTAGCCATTTTCCGCCTGTAGAAGCGATTTTTGTCGCTTTTTTCAAATTTCCAGTATACTTCCAAATCAGAGAACGAAAAACACGACCACCATCTAATGGAAAGCCAGGTAACATATTAAAGATAGCCAAAGCCAAATTAATCGCAGCCAGGTAAGCAAAAATACCTGTAAATACCACACTCCAGCCAAAGTTTACGCCCACATACCAAATCAAGCCAAACAGACCAGACAACAGCAAACTCACAAGAGGACCCACCCCAGCTATTTGGAACTCATCCCCAGGAGTTTCCGCATCCATTCGAGTGCGTGAAACTCCACCAAAAATAAATAAAGTGATGTCTTCCACAGGAATTCCTTTAGCCCTGGCTACAAAAGAGTGAGAAAGCTCATGTGCCAGCAGTGATGCAAAAAATAGTAGTGTTGCTACTATACCCATGGCAAAATAAGTAGCACTGCTATATCCTGGGTAGCTCGTGGGAAATATACCCGCGCTTAAAGTCCAGAGGACAAGGAAGAAAATTAATAACCAAGACAAGTCTACTCGGATTTCAAATCCAAAAATAGAACCAAGACGAAAACCTTGCATAATAATTCGTAATTAGTAATTAAGAAAGTCTTCTTTTTTGTTTCCAATGGTTTGTAAATAGGTCTTGCTGAATCAAGTTTAAAACCTGATGTGCTTAGGCTCTCAAGGAAGAGTGAAAAAGCTATGAGGGATGTCCTCAAAACGCTGTTTCCTGTACTCAAAAATCAATTTTTCAGCAAATCCTAAATATCAATGTAAGTATAAAAAAATGTGATTTATTTTGCCTCTAGCAAATGATAGAGACATGACTTATGTCTTTTGATTGTTGCTATTTTGTCGGTAAAGCTTCTGGTTTAACTCTTACTTTTTGTCTGGTGCCATCGCGATTGATAATAATTTCCATCGTATCGCCAATATTAGTATTTTCTACTTGTTGCTGAACTTCCTTGATGTCTTTAATAGCAACATTATTAATACTTTCAATAATGTCACCAGGACGAATTCCACTACGGTAAGCAGGAGAGTTACGGACGACTCCCAGGACAATCACACCTCTATCCTGAGTAACTTTAATATCAGTATCACTTTGATTAATTTTCTCACTTAACTCAGGGTTCAACTGGGCCATTTGAATGCCGATGTAAGGGTGATCTACCCGTCCTTTTTCTATTAATTGTTCGGCAATTCTTTCGGCAGTGTTGATGGGAATGGCAAAACCTAGCCCTTGCGCTCCCTGGATGATAGCGGTGTTCATTCCAACCACCTCTCCTTGGGCGTTGAGTAAAGGTCCTCCAGAGTTACCTGGATTAATCGCTGCATCCGTTTGAATAAAGTCAACTCGCTCGGTTGGTACACCTAGTCCGGCAACAGAACGCTGTGTAGCACTAATAATACCTTGCGTCACAGTATTATCTAGTCCTAAAGGATTACCAATAGCGATCGCTGCTTGTCCCGCTATTAAATTATCTGAGTTACCCAACTGAACGGTCGGTAATTGACTAGCTTCAATTTTAACAACAGCGACATCAGTAACAGTGTCAACACCCACTACATCACCTTGAAAACGGCGACCATCTTTTAATAGAACTGTAACACTATCCGCATCTGCTACCACATGAGCATTAGTAAAAATTAGTCCATCGGCAGTAGTAATAAATCCTGAGCCAAGACCCTGTTGCACTTCTTCTCTGGTGGGCAATTCTCCTTGAAAAAATCTTTCTAGAACTGGGTCTGGGGATATTGATACAGTGCGCTTAGAGTCAATTCGCACTACTGCCGGGCCTACCTCTTGAACAACACGAGTTATGTAATTTATCTCGCTATTGGTGTTTGATTTCGCTAATACACTTCGGACTATTGGTTGTTCAGCATTCCTCACATCTCTGCCAGAGATGCAGCCGGTCATTAGTAAAATTAAACAAAGAGCAGGTTGCTTGAGAAGTCTTTTCATAGATCATACTCTGGGATTCGGGAATAAATGCCCAATCGCCTTGAGGGGATGTTTTATTTTCTATTGTAGCCAAACTAATAGAAGCATTTCATCCTGGTTTCATGTTTATCTGCAATGCTGAGTAAGTAGGTCAGCAGAAATAGACCTAAGTATGTTGCGAAAAGTAAACACGCCTAAACTGTTACTAATGACCAATGACTATGGAAATTTTATCTTTGAGAAATAATTTGTTGGCGTTGAGCTTTGTTTTGTTTACATCATTAATTAGTGGAGTTTTGACGGCTTGTTCTCCCGGTACAACCGAAAACTCCAATAATACTGGTGAAATAAGCGATTGCACAAATTGCAGTGCCGGAGACAATCGCCAGCAAGTCAACCACACTGATGTAAATCACGACATGGATTTAGGGCCAACCGATACCAACTATAATTTACGTTTCATTGATGGTATGATTCTGCACCACCAAGGTGCAGTGGAGATGGCCAAGGAGGTACAACAAAAATCACAACGTCCCGAACTCAAGCAGTTAGCAGACGCAATCATTACAGATCAAAACCAAGAAATTGGTCAAATGCAGCAGTGGCGAACAGCTTGGTATCCCAACGCCAAAGATGAACCAATGGCTTACCACAGCAAAATGGGTCACATGATGGAAATGACACCAGAACAAAAGCAATCCATGATGATGTCCGTAGACTTGGGTGCAGCTGATAGCAAATTTGACCTGCGCTTTATCAATGCAATGATTCCTCACCATGAAGGTGCTGTAGTTATGGCAAAAGATGCTTTAGAGAAATCTCAACGCTCAGAAATGAAGAAACTGGCACAAGAAATTATCAAAGCTCAAGAAGCCGAAATTAAGCAAATGAAACAATGGCGACAAGCTTGGTATAACCAGTAAGGACTTTTGATTGCAATGCCTAATTCTCTAGCTTTTTCGGTACTAGTAGCCGTGCTGAGTTCCACGTTATTAACTAATCCCATCATAGTATTTGCTCATGCTGGACACGGTGACAAATTCCATAGTGGTAGTGACTCCACACCTTCTCTGACCCCAATTAAAGTTGATGCACAAACTTCTCAACGGCTGGGAATTAAAGTTGAGCTAGTCAAACGCCAATCATTAACTACAAGTATCAAAGCAAATGGACAAATAGAAACTCTACCCAGTCAACAAGCCCAAGTAACTACTCCCATTGCTGAGGCAAAACTAGTAGAACTATTGGTAAAACCTGGAAAATTAGTAAAACGAGGTCAACCCCTAGCAGTGGTATCTAGCCCTGAGTTAGTATCCCTGCGCGTCGAATCTGAAGAAAAATTAGCACAAAGTCGCGCCGAACTACAACAAGCCCAAGCAGATTTAAAATTAGCTCAACAAAATTACCATCGCTTGCAAAAAGTTGCGGTTGCGGAAATTGCTCAAGCTCAAACTCAAGTAGCATTTGCTCAAGAAAAGTACGACAAAGACCAAAAATTAGCCGATGCGGGTGCTCTACCACAGCGTAATGTCCTAGAGTCCCAAACCCAACTGGCTCAGGCCAAAGCACAACTAGCCACAGCTAACAGCAGCCGTGATGTAATTGCTGCCCAAAATCAACTCCAACATGCCCAAGCCGCAGTAGAATTAGCTCAATCACGAATTACTCTTAGTAAGAGTATTTATAAAACTCGGCTACAACAATTAGGAATCCGTGGTAATGACCAAGGATTAATCACAATCACAGCCCCGATTTCTGGTACAGTTGCTCACTGGGAAGTCTCCCTTGGTCAATCATTCTCAGATGCAGGTGACAAGCTGATGACAATTGTCAACGACGGTCAGGTATTTGCCACAGCTAATATATATGAAAAAGACTTAGAGCAAGTCAAAACCGGACAAAAAATTTTAGTCAAAGTTCCATCTCTACCTGAGCGCACATTTACGGGACGCATCACCATAATTAGCTCTCTAGTGGGTGAAACGCGAGTTGTACCGGTGAAAGCAGAAATTATTAACTCAGAGGGATTACTCAAACCAGGGATGTTTGCCCAACTAGAAATTCTTACGGACCAAAAATCCCCAAATATCTTAGCAATACCCAGTGCAGCCGTAGTAGAAGTCAACAGTAAACCGCAGGTCTATTTACAAAACAGTAACGCCTATCAACCCTTAGAAGTGACTCTAGGTCAAACTTTTGGGGACATGGTAGAAGTCAAAACTGGCTTATTTGAGGGAGATTTAATAGTAACTCAGCGTGGGCCACAACTTTATGCTCAATCTTTGCGGGGTGGAACTGAACCTAAAACACAGGAGCATCAACACCCCCCAGTTAACTCAAAACCGACAACACCAAGCTTATCACTCTGGCTCATAGCTATTACAGGAGGGAGTGCGATCGCCTGTTTAGCTTTCATCATAGGTGCATTCTGGTCTCACCGTCGCCAGTTCCATGTACTACCACTCATCAACTCCCAGATCGACCAAGAAATATATGACAACAACACAAAATAAACCTCTAAGCCCTTATGGGTTTCCCAATCTTCAACAAATATGCTGAACACCATCCTCAAATGGTCAATTACCCAACGCTGGATAGTTGTACTCGGAGCAGTCATGATCACTTGCTTGGGTGTATATAACCTCACCCAGATGCCACTAGATGTCCTCCCAGATTTTGCTCCCCCTCAAGTAGAAATTCAAACAGAAGCTCCAGGACTAGCACCAGAAGAAGTAGAATCCCTCATTACCTTGCCTATAGAAAGTGCCATGAATGGTACACCAGGAGTAGAAACAGTGCGTTCCTCCTCTGCCCTAGGGATTTCCGTTGTCAAAGTCATCTTCAACTGGGATACTGATTTTTATCAAGCCAGGCAACTTGTGACAGAACGCTTACAACAAGCACAACCAAAACTGCCAGAAGGTATAGAAAATCCGCAAATTTCCCCAATTACTTCTCCCATTGCCACAGTTTTACAGTACGCCTTCACCTCCGAAAGTATCCCACTCATGGAAGTGCGGCGTTTGGTAGATAGGGATGTTACCAATCGCCTATTAGCTGTACCCGGTGTTTCTCAAGTGATTGCCTATGGTGGTGATATTCTTCAGTATCAGGTATTAGTTGACCCTGGCAAATTGCAAGCTTTTAATGTCACCTTAGATCAAGTCACAACCGCCACTCAAGAAGCTAACGTTAATGCTGCGGGTGGTTTGTTAATTAGTCCAGACCAAGAAGTCATTATTCGCGGTTTGGGGCGTATTGAATCCATTGATCAACTGAGAAAATCAGTGGTCACCTCTCGTAATAATATACCCGTATTACTGGAAGATGTCGCTGATGTTCGTATTGGTGCAGGTTTAAAACGTGGGGATGCTAGCTTAGACGGTCAGCCAGCAGTTGTGGTCATGGTCAATAAGCAACCACAGAATGACACCCCCACAGTGACCAAAGCCATCCAACAGGCAATGATAGAACTGAAAGCTAGCCTACCAGCGGGTGTCACAGTTAAAGAAACCTTCCGCCAAGAAAACTTTATTACATCCGCCATCGCTAACGTTACCAGTTCTCTGCGGGATGGCACAATTATCGTTTCCATGATCCTGTTCATGTTTTTGATGAACTGGCGCACCGCCATTATTACCTTAACCGCCATTCCTTTATCCGTGCTCATTGGCATGATCATTCTCAGCTACTTTGGTCAAGGTATCAATACCATGACACTGGGAGGTTTAGCCGTGGCCATTGGGTCAGTAGTGGATGACTCCATTGTGGACATGGAAAACTGTTATCGAGGTTTACGCCAAAACCAAGCAGCAAGTAATCCGGTGCATCCCTTCAAAGTTGTTTATGACACCTCCGTGGCAGTGCGCACCAGTGTAATTTTTTCTACAGTCATTATCGCTGTTGTCTTTGCACCCATTTTCACCCTCACAGGTGTCGAAGGTCGGATATTTGCACCAATGGGAATTGCCTATTTAATTTCAATTTGTGCCTCAACTTTCGTAGCAATGACCTTATCCCCGGCACTTTGTGCAATTTTATTAGCAAATCAAGAACTACCCACAAATGATACTTGGGTGAGTGCTTTAACACAGCGCCTATATGCACCTATCCTCAGTTTTACTACTCGTTTTCCGACAATTATTTTAGTTGTGGCTACAGCTTCCTTAATCGCTGCCTTAGTGATTGTATTTAGTTTAGGAAGGGTATTTTTACCAGAGTTTCAGGAATCCTCTTTAGTGAATGCAATGGTGCTTTATCCTGGAAGTTCACTGGAAGCAACAAATCAAGTGGGATTTGCTTTGCAAGATGCACTTAAAGACGACCCCAGATTTAAAACAGTGCAGTTAAGGTCTGGACGCGCCCCCGGTGATGCAGATGCTGGCGGGGCTAACTTGGGTCATTTAGATGTGGAACTGAGCGACGAAGGGTTACACAATCGTGACAGCAGTATTGAAAAGCTACGTCAAGAATTTGCCAAAATTCCAGGAGTTGCACCTAGTATTGGCGGTTTTATCTCCCATCGAATGGATGAGGTATTATCAGGGGTAAGAAGTGCGATGGCAGTAAAAATATTTGGCCCTGATTTACCAGAATTGCGTCGTCTGGGGTCAGAAGTCCAGAATGTTATGGCTAACATTCCCGGACTCGTAGACTTACAACTCGAACCCCAAGTCCCCATTAGACAGGTACAAATTAAATTTATCAGAGAAGCAGCCGCCCGTTATGGCTTAACTGTGGGTAATCTCAGTCATATTCTAGAAACGGCCCTCAATGGACGAGTCGTTTCTCAAGTCCTAGAAGGACAACAATTATTTGACCTGGTAGTGTGGTTGCAACCAGAATCACGCCGTAATTTAGACATTATTCGCAATTTACTAGTAGATACACCCACAGGTCAAAAAATCCCCCTGGCTCAAGTCGCTAGTCTGGAGTATGGAACTGGCCCTAATACAATTAATCGGGAGAATGTCTCACGTTTGATAGTCGTGTCTGCAAATATTTCTCATCGAGATTTAGGTTCTGTGGTGGATGACATTCAAAATAAAATCAGTGGGTCAATACAGTTACCCACAGGCTACTTTATCCAATACGGCGGACAATTTGAATCAGAACAGCGCGCCACCCAAAATCTATTGTTATTTGGCGGAATAGCACTTGTCGTCATTGCAGTTTTAATGTACTTTGTCGTTAAATCTGTTGCTGCCATGCTCATGATTATGGTTAACTTACCTCTAGCACTGGTAGGCGGTATCATTTCCATTGCTGTGGGAGGCGGAATTATTTCTGTCGCTTCCTTGATTGGATTTATAACTTTATTTGGGGTAGCAACACGTAACGGCTTATTGCTAGTAGAAAACTACAATCATAAATTGGCACAAGAAATGCTCTTAAACCAAGTCATTATTGAAGGTTCAATGGAACGCTTAACCGCAATTTTAATGACAGCTTTAACTTCAGCTTTAGGAATGATTCCTTTAGTAATTGGTACAGGTGCAGGTAAAGAAATCTTGCAACCTTTAGCTGTAGTAGTGCTAGGGGGATTGTTTACTTCTACAGCGTTAACATTGCTAGTATTACCTGCATTATACTCTCGGTTTGGTAAGTTTCTCATTCCGAAACAAATACAAAAATCTGTAAAAGTAAAAGAGTTATGAGGGTGTTATTAGTTGAAGATGAACCAGATTTAGGTGCCGCTATTAAACGGACTCTTACCCAACACAAGTATTTGGTTGATTGGGTAATTGACGGAGATGAAGCATGGGCATATTTAGAAAATAGATGGACAGAATATACATTAGCTATTTTTGATTGGATGTTACCCAAAATTTCTGGTTTGGAATTATGTAAAAGATTGCGTTACTGTCATAATTCCTTACCTGTATTGATGCTCACAGCTAAGGATAGAATGGAAGATAAAGTCGCTGGACTTGATGCAGGGGCTGATGATTACTTGGTCAAACCTTTCGGTATGGCGGAATTGTTAGCAAGGTTACGCGCTTTACAAAGGAGATATCCCCAATTTCAGCCCCAAAAATTAACTTTAGGTAATTTAATTCTTGACTACGGGAATAATCTAGTTGTTAGTCAAAATGCTGCGGGTCATCATCAAGAAATTACCCTGACTAACAAAGAATTTCAGTTATTAGAATATTTGATGAAGCACCCAAATCAAATTATCACAACTGAACAAATTCGTCATCAACTTTGGGAAGTGGGTGCAGAACCTGTTAGTAATGTGGTAGCGGCACAAATGCGTTTGCTACGTCGTAAGTTAGCTAATTGTGGGTGCGAAAACATGATTGAAACTTTGCATGGTCTGGGATACCGTTTTAACTTTCACTAAGTTGAGAAAGATCCTTCGGCTCAGATTTCCGACTTCTTGAAGAAGTCGGAAATCTTGAGGTTATATTGATGATAATTTTGATTTTATGAATCACAATAAACTGTTTCAGCAAACGCGTCTACGTTTGACTGTGTGGTATGCACTTGTGATGGCGGTGATTTTAAGTTTCTGCGGATACGGTATTTATAGGGTGGTATCCCATACCCATTGGGTAACTTTAAACCGTGAATTGCGATCTGTGGCGGGAACACTGCACGATAGTATTGAACTCAAGCTAAAGCAACCTGGAAAATTAGAACCTGTCATACAACACTTTTTACCCAATATTTGTCTAATAGGTGCAAGCTGCACTCCAGCACAATCATCTCCTCACCGTCATATTGTAAGCGCAATTAACCAAAGCAATTACTATGTGCGCTTTTTTGATACTTCTGAAAGCTTGATAGCCATAGCCGGTGTTCATCCCCAGGGATTATCCCCAGAATTTAACACAAAAACTTGGCAAACTTTTACAGATAATCAAGGTATTATTTACCAACAAATTTCCCTTGTTCTTCACACCCAAGATCATCGCGATTGGGGTTATATCCAAGTAGGGCGCAGTCTTGAAGACTTTAGTACATATCTAGAGACGATAAAACTCACTTTAGGCTTGGGATTACCAATAGCATTGGGTTTGGTTGGTTTTGCTAGTTGGTGGTTAGCAGGGTTAGCTATGCAGCCTATTTATCTTTCATACCAACAAGGGCAACAATTTACAGCCGACGCCGCACACGAATTACGCACACCCCTAGCTGCAACACAAGCAACGGTAGAATCAACGCTTTTTATGTCCCAATTCAATGAGGCGGAAGCGCGAGAGACTCTTAAAACTATACAACGTCAGAATCAACGACTCACGAATCTAGTCACAGATTTATTACTACTAACTCGTCTAGACCGTCAATCTGTGCCGTTGCAACGTGATTGTTGTTTGAATGATATTATCAATGACTTAATAGAGGAATTTGCTGCATTAGCGATCGCCTCGGATGTTAAATTAACTTCTGTTGTGGAAGTTCCTGCGTCTCTAAATGTTATTGGTAATGAAGAACAGCTTTATCGCCTCTTTTCTAATTTAATTGTCAATGCCATTCAATACACACCCCCGGGGGGAAAAGTCACTATTTATTTAAACCGCCATGACTGCTATGCCATAATTGAGGTGCAAGATACAGGAATTGGCATTCCCCAAACAGAAATTACGCGAATCTTTGATCGCTTTTATCGAGTCGATACTGATCGCTCTCGTAGCACTGGCGGTTCAGGACTTGGATTGGCCATTGCCCAAGGAATTGTTCATGCACATAAAGGCACTATAAATGTACACAGTCAAGTGCAATCGGGTAGTAGTTTTACGGTGAAATTACCCGCCACAAAAGACTCATTCAGGTAAGGTTGATTTTGTTTTCAATTCAATTTTTTTCTAAACATGCTTTTACTGCTTCTAAAATTTCAATCGGCTCAAAAGGTTTGGTAATATAATAATCGGCGCCTAGTGCGATGCTTTGACTCCAATCACTACACTCTGCTTTAGCGGTGAGAAAAATCAGAGGGATATGAGCAAACTTAGGTTCTCCTTGCAGTTCTTGTAAGACTTCATAGCCATTTAACCCAGGCATCATGATATCACAAATAATCAAATCCGGATTTTGAGTTTTAGCTAACTCTAAACCGGTTGTACCGTTTGCAGCAGTAATGACAAAAAAATCACCTAGCTCTAAAATTTCTTGCAGATTTAACAGAATTTGATGTTCATCTTCAATCACCAGAATTAAGCTCATAACTGAGAAGTATCTAACATCGACTTTAATAAACTTTAATAACAGTATTTTGGCAAAACTATGACAAACAGTCATAAATTATAAGGGAATTCGCACGCTAAAAGTTGTCCCCATACCCACTTTACTATTCATAGCAATTGAACCATTATGTAATTCAACACATTTGGAGACAATTGATAACCCTAAACCTGTGCCGGGAATGTTGCCTACATTGCTAGCACGGTGAAAAGATTCAAATAATTTAATTTGGTCTTGTTCAGGAATACCAATGCCTTGATCTTGGATATTAAAAATTACATTTTTATCTTGAATATCCATATGAAAATTAACTGTAGTATCCTGGGGTGAATACTTAATAGCATTGGAAAGCAAATTGATCAAAATTTGCCGGATTAGTTTTTTATCAAAGTTTACCATTACACTATTTTGAACAAGACTATAAAAAATAATAATGTGATTTGTGGTACTTAATTGGATTTCTTCAGCTAACTGTTGGCAAAAAGGAATTAAATCCAAGGGAGCAGGGTCAAAAGCCAACTTGCCATTTTCGGCTTTATTAATTAATAAAATATCATCCAATAGTTGTGTTGTGTGTCTGACATAGGTTTGAATACAATCTAAATGTTTTTTCCTTCTCTCTTCATCAAGTTTGTGACCAAAATCTTTTAAAATTCCGGTTGAAGAAGAAATTACAGCTAAAGGGGTACGGAACTCATGAGAAGTCATAGATACAAAACGTGACCTCAGTTCACTTAATTCTTTTTCGCGCTCTAAGGCTTTGCAAATTTCCTGTTCAGCCCGCTTACGTTCTGTAATATCAGTAAAAACTCCTAAAATTCCATAAGCTTTACCATCAGTAGCTATTAAAGGAGATTTGATAATTTGAAAGTAACGAGTTTCACCGGTAGCCGTAATCATCATTATTTCGGGTATAGTATAAGGACTCAATGTCCTGATTACCTGCTGAGTTACTGATTGTAAGTATGCCACCTCAACAGTATTGGGATTGAAATCTGCATCAGTTTTGCCAATTAATTCTTCAACAGTTTTCCCATAAATGTCTGCCAAAGCTTGATTAGCTAGAACATATCTTCCTTGTAAATCTTTGACAAACATCAAATTGGGATTGGTATCAATAACCTGACGCAGGAAGTTTTGACTTTGCTGAAGGGAAACTGCGGCTTCTTTCCTTCCTGTAATGTCTTCAGCAATACCAATTACTCGATAAGTTTCCCCAGTTTTATCCTTGAGGGGAAAACATCGATCCCGAATCCAACGCATTGATCCGTCGGGTCTAACAATACGATATTCGAGATCAAATCCTTGTTCCTTCTTCTGTATTTTCATGGCAAATTGCTGTCTATCATCAGCACAGATAGAATCCATAAAAGATTTAGGATTTTCATAAAGACTTTGACAGCTGCGCCCCGAAATTACTTCATAAGCAGGACTGACATAAAGGATTTGAGAATTTTTTGGGTCAGTCATCCAAAAAACTTGATCTAAATTTTCTGCTAGTTGACGGAACTTATACTCGCTCTCTTTGAGGTCGGCTTCTGCTTGCTTGCGTTTAGTAATATCCTTGCGGATAGCTAAATACTGCCAAGGTTTACCATTATCATCCAAAAAAGGAACGATGTTGGTATCTACCCAATAGTAAGTGCCATCTTTAGCCCGATTTTTAATTTCTCCCCGCCAAACTTGACCTTTGGTAATAGTTGACCACAGGTTTTGAAAAAATTCTTTGGAGTGACAACCAGACTTACATATACGATGGTTACTACCTATGAGTTCATGTCTTGAATATTGGGAAATTTGACAAAATTTATCATTAACATAGGTTATTGTCCCTTTGGGGTCTGTAATCGCCACAATAGCAGATTGGTCTAGAGCGTATTTAAAGTCTGACAATTCCAAAAGTAGCTTTTGTAATTTGTCTTGTGCTTGTTTACTTTCAGTGATGTCCCGACAAACACAAATTAACTCTCCATCTTGAGTTAAGGTCAGTGATACTTCTTCATAAAAAGTACTACCATCACGTCGCCTTGCTGTAGCCTCACCTCGCCAATGACCTTCTTGAATCAAGATTGGAAAAATATCACGTTCAAAACGTGCTATTTCGTCTGGGTAATAAAATTCTCGCCAAGTTTTACCGATTAATTCTTCGGGTGTTTCATATCCAAATATTTCGACGTGAGCTTTATTTAAATAAAGATATTTTTCCTCCCGCAGAATAGCAATGCCGTCAATAGTTGCTTCAATAGCTTTTAACTGTTTTTGTAGTGTTTTTTCTGCTTGGTGACGGTCTTTAATTTCTAATAACAAATCTTCATTAATTTGTTCTAATTGTGCTGTACGTTCAGCTATACGATTTTCTAATTCTTCATTTAGTTTTTGCAACTTTATTTGTGCTTGAGTACGTTCTAGTTCTGAAGCAATTCGCACGGAAAAAATTTGCATTATTTCGCTCATAAACTCGATATCATGCAGAGTTTCCCCACTGAATACAGCCAATATTCCTAATACTTGACCTGTAGAATCATGGATAGGTATTCCCATGTAACCTTCTACATTCATATTTGCTAGCACGGTAGTTAGGGCAAATTGTTGCTGTACCTGCGAGGGATAAAAACAAACATCTTTAACATTTTTGCGAATTGTGTCGTAACAAGGAGTACCCTTCACAGGATACTTCAAATTTTCCAAAATCTGGCCATTTGCACAAATTGCTACAGTTTCAATATAATCTGTTTCTTCATTTACCAACCGACCCACAAAGGCATAATCTACTGTCAAGGCTTTGGCTAAATACTGCACCAAACATTGGAAAAATACTTCTCCTGTTTGTGCCGAAACTCCCAAAGAAATATTGCGTAGGGCTTCTTCCATACGCTTACGTTCTTTCCATTCCCGTTGCACTTGTTGATACAGTTGAGATTGTTGAATAGCAATCGCTATTTGGGTTGATAATTTTTCCAGTAATTCAACTTCTACAGTTTTCCAAATTCGCGGTTGAGAGCATTGATGTGTGCATAATAAACCCCAAAGCTGATGTTCACAGAGAATTGGTATAATTAAATTAGCCCGGACTTGTGCTGTTTCTAGAAGCTGGATATGACAATCAGCAAGCCCACAAGTATAAATATCCTCAATTTTTCCTACTCGCCCATGAGTGTAGGCTTCTACCCAATTCCCTCCAAAGCACGGATCATAGATAACATCACCGAAAAGAGACATTGTTCCTGGTGCTAAGGACTCAGCAACAATTCTGCCAGTCCATTCTGGTTCAAATTGGTAAATTATGACTCGTTCTGTTTGCAAATATCCCCGTATTTCTGAGACAGTAGTTTGCAAAATAGAATTTAATTCCAAGGATTTGCGAATTTGTTGAGAGAAGGTAGCCAGGAGTCGGTCTGAATTGGCCTGTTGTATTAATTGTCTGGTGCGTTCCTGGACTTGTCTTTCTAGTTCTATATTTTGCTTTTCTAGGATCTCAACTTTTTCTGCTTCTAATTGATAAATTTTTTGCTGCAAAAAATTGACCGTCTCCGACATCTCCCGTGGGTCAATGGAAGACAGTATACTCATTTGAGTGACTATTCCGAGCAATTCATTACCATCGCCCACCACCACCAAACGTCTGATGCGCCGATCTTGCATTTGTTGATGAGCTTCCCATAAAGACTGGTGAGGACGTAGACAAAACAGAGGTGAACTCATCACAACATGAGCCTGAATTGTGAAGATATCTAACTCCAAAGCCCGTATTTGCACAATATCTCGTTCTGTGATAATTCCTATGGGTTGGGAATCTGATGTTGTAATCACTACACAGCTCACAGAATACTTCGCCATTAATTTCGCTAAATCTAACAAGGTTGCTGTTGGTGGTGCTTGGATGACCTCAGTAGACTTTACCTCATTAACAGAGCGCATTTTTAACATATCCGCCGCTCGTATTAATTGACGGACTGTTGTTGGTGTTACCAACCCGACAACATGATCATTATCATTGACAATAGGTACATGGTGAATTTTATACTGACGAAATAAATTCAGGGCAATAAAAATATTTTTAAATTCTGATTTTCTCAGACTGACTGGATTCTGAGTCATGACCTCTTTGAGGGTGACTTGTTCCAGATTCATCCCCAGTACCGTATATTTCACAATATCCCTTTCTGTGAAGATACCAACTAACTTTTTCTGTTCAACTACTAAAACACAACTAGCTTGTTCTAAATAATTCAGCGAATTGCCATCTGATGGCACAACTGCTGATGTCAGACTGCAAGTGTCACGAATTTGGCTCATTAACCTTACTGCTTCAATTGCCAGAGTTTCACCACCAAGTGTCAAAGGGCAAGGTAATATAATTTGCTCTATATTTGAAGTAAAAAAAAATTTGGTAGACATACTTTTTCAACACTTCCAAAGCTTTTATAAGTAGAGTTTTTTATAAATATGAGTTACCCTCACCCACCACCTATAGATTTCGTGACTTAGCTTAGGCGCAAAGGTATGAAGAAAAAAAACATAAATCTCGCATTTCATGTTCTCAACTCAGCAACGATTCTGACTTTATTGATAACCTAAACAGTGTAGGCCAGTATACTAAGTTCAGTATATTATAATTTTTGTGCTTTAGAAAACACACTAATGATAATTCTTAAGGAACATAACAGAAAAGCTGATGATTTAAATTCTTAATCAAATTTTTTCACTTTTTTTGGGTACGTATAAATATAATTGTTTATGCTGTTCCGGCTACTGTTGTTTCACGCTAAAACGGATTATAACAATGAATAAAGTTCATAGTCTATAAGTGTAAATATTTAAATAGTACAATATTTTACGTTTTATTACTTAAGTGAGACTACGGTTATATTTTTAGGGTTTTATATAAAATGTATTATTTAACACTTGTATATCTTAGGCTAGAGTATAAAAATAGTTCGCGCCATCAGCGTTTCAGCACATTAACTAAATAAATATATTGAAATCAGCTATGAGTATTAGAAATAAAATTATTTATGGATATGCTGATGTTGGAAACTTTGCCTAACTGCGCCACTATTTTAGTAGTAGATGACAATCCTACAAATTTAGAAGTCCTTGCTCATGCCTTGAGCTTGGTGGGTTATAATGTCCGCATTGAGTCACAGGGTCTAAATGTCATTAAACAAGTCTATCGTGATATTCCTGATTTAATTCTTCTAGATATTATGTTGCCTGATATCAATGGATTTGAAGTTTGTCAGCAACTTAAAGCCGATCCTCTCACTCAGTCAATTCCTATAATTTTTATGACGGCTCGCGTTGATACCCTTGATAAAGTTAAGGGTTTGAGTTTAGGTGCAGTAGACTATATCACCAAGCCATTTCAAAAAGAAGAACTACTTGCTCGTGTACGTACCCATGTGCATTTAAGCCAGTTAAATAAAGCCTTAGAAATTAAGAACCAACAACTCATACAATTGACAGAGGAGTTAGAAAATAGAGTTGCTGAACGCACGGCAGAATTAAGTCAAGCTCTAGAAAAGGAAAAGGAATTAAGCGAATTAAAATCGCGGTTTATTTCTATGGCATCCCACGAGTTTCGTACACCTCTAGCTATTATTTCTTCATCATCTGGTATTTTGCAAAACTTTACAGATCGCCTCACGGAACAAAGAAAACAAGAACATCTACAAACTATCCAAAACACTGTCAAACACATCACCCAAATTCTCGATGATGTATTAATGATTAATCGGGCTGAAGCCAAAAAGATAGAATTAAATTTAGAACCAGTAGATATCATGGCTTTCTGTCACCATCTCAAAGAAGAAATAGAAGCTACTCATACCCAACATACAATTAATTTATCACTAGATTTAGACCAACAAATCTGCGACGATTCCCTGATTATTCAAGGTGACAAAAAACTGTTGCGGCAAATTCTTACCAATCTCCTGATTAATGCTATTAAATACTCTCCTCACCATAATGTAGTGAATTTTAGTTTTCTTAAAAAGAATAATCAAATCATTTTTAAAATCAGTGATAGTGGCATCGGCATTCCTGAAGCAGATCAAGTTAATTTATTTTCATCTTTCCATCGAGGATCTAACGTTGGTACAATTTCTGGCACAGGTTTAGGACTGGCCATAGTCAAAAAATGCGTGGATTTGCACAAAGGAGGAATCAGCGTAAATAGTCGAGTAGGAGAAGGAACAATATTTACAGTTAGCATTCCTTTATTACAATAGTGAAAATCTTGCAAATATTCACAACTTGACCAACTTACTGGGGCAGAACAATATTAACTGTAGTTTGCTCCCCAGCTACACTCTCGATTGTCAAATTTCCTCCCGATAATTCCACCAACCTCTTAGCAATTAATAGTCCTAAACCACAACCTTGTTGTTCATACATTTTTCGTTCAAACTGCACATAAGCCCCAACGTTAGCAACTTGCTCCCTAGTCATGCCGCGACCGTAGTCAGTTACAGACAGATGAAAGTAATTATGATTGCTATACCCGATGATTTTTACTAGTGTATTGGGTCGGGAAAATTTAAAAGCATTGTCAACTATTTCTGCGGCAATTTTATTAATCTTGACGGGAGAAACTTTGACTATAGCATCGCAAATCTCTATACTTAAATCTGCCGACCTATTTGCATTTTGGGCAATTTTTAGAGCTATATCTTGAACTACTGATTTCACATAGCTTTTAGCATTCTTTTGGCGAAAAAATTCTGCTTTTTCAGGGTTAGATGCTGTTAATTCCAAATCTGCATACATGAGGAAATTCATAGTAAGTCTATGCAGCCTCAGACCAGCATTATGAATTGATTGGAGCATTCCTAAGTTTTCCGCATCGGAAAGTATTCCCTGCTCTTCTATCAATAATTGTGACATTCCTATAATATGATTCAAAGGAGTATTTATTTCATGGGGCAGTGAGTGACTTATACAACTGCTGAGTTCATTTAACTTTCTTTGAGTTCTTTGCTCACAGATAGATTGTTTCTCCAATCTAGTGGCAATTGCTTGTAATAACTGAACAGGTTGAAAAGGCTTAGTTAGGTAATCATCTGCACCCATTTCCATCCCTTTGCGTACATCTGACCACTGTGATTTTGCAGTTAGAAAAATTAAAGGTATTGTTGCAGTGGCATTATCTTGACGCAGTTGAGTTAAAACACTATAACCATCTAACTCACGCATCATCAAATCACAAAGAATCAAATCAGGATGTTTATCTTTAACCAACTGCAAACCATCTAACCCATTGTCTGCAACTATCGTCTCAAAATTTGATAGTTCCAAAATTTCTTGGATATTGTCTCTGATGTGAGGTTCATCTTCAATGATTAAAATTTTTTTCATGTTTTTCGTCATTTCCCGACTCATGAATAGGATAAAAAAGTGTATTTTTTTACATTTATACTGAAAATGTAACAAAAAATCTCAGCTTGTCGGGTGAAGATGTCCTTCCCGGTTGTATGGTAAATAGCAACCCATGTTTACATCCAAGGCTAGTACCGCAAGTATCCGAGAATTTTTGCTCGTTTCAAAGCAGTCTATAGCGATGGCTCAAGGGATGGTTTATGTACGTAACGGCAGTATACACTTACACATTCCGATTAACAGTGGAATCATTTTGCCAAGATTGTTGTTTTATACCAACTTTACCAGATTTAACCACAGCATCCCAATAAGTAATATTATCTTCACGCCAAAACTGTAAATCTACACGGTAATTGGCAATTTCCAGATCCTGAAGTTCAATTTCTCCTGGCCATTGGAGTGGATGTGGATCAAAGTAGAGCAACTGATGGGGTGCATTGGTTGGTGGGCTGACAGTTACTCCCATAGTTGCTAATTGACTGGTTAATTAGTACCTTGAAGAGATGGAATTACTTGTTTGCCAAAAGCTTCGATGAAAGTCTGTTGTTGGCGGTTAACGTTGTGGAGATAAATTTCGTTAAAGCCCAGTTCTATATCTTTCTGCAACCATTGAATGTGTTGTTGAATATCGTTAGAAATGCGGATGTGTTTATACATATCTTCTGGTTTAACAAACTTAGCGATCGCGTCAAATTGCTGCGGATCACGCAAGTCACTCAACACAGAACTTGAAAAAACGTTTGTCCGCCATTGATCAAATGCTCCCTCTAAAGCTGTACTTTCTTGGGCTGCGTAGGAAAGCTGTACTTTCAAATACATTGGTTTTCCTGCCCCACCACCCCGCCGGAATGCTTCTACAACTTGCTTGAGCATTTCATAGGGATGAGAAATAGTAATCAGTCCATCTGCCCAACTTCCTAACCATTCAGCAGTTGCTGGAGTAATGGCCGCACCAATAATCAACGGTGCTATTAGTGGTCTGGTATAAAGCTTTGCTTGTTCAACGTTTACTAAACCGTAGTGAGTAATAGTTTTCCCTGTCCACAGGGCGCGTATTACCTGAGAGCATTCCTTCAGACGCATGTTGCGTACAGGTTTCGCAGGCCAAAAATCCCCTGTAATTTGCTCATTTAATGCTTGTCCACTACCCAATGCTAACCAAAAACGTTGGGGAAACATTTCACTAAGAGTAGCCGCAGCTTGGGCAATAATCCCTGGGTGATAGCGCTGTCCAGGAGCGCAAACTACACCAAACTTCAAGGGTGTACTCTGCATCGCTGCACCCAACCAAGACCAAGCATAACCGCTTTCTCCCTGGCGATCGCTCCACGGATGAAAGTGATCAGAACAAGATACACTGGTAAATCCAGCTTTATGGGCTGCTTGTACGTATTCTAAAAGAACGCTCGGCTTAAATTGCTCATGGGAAGCATGATAGCCAAAAAGTGCCATAGCCTTAACTCCAATTTCATTTTGTGAGTTGTCAGACAGATCAATTCAAGCAATATAAAAATTGGCAATTTTTAACTAAATTGATAATTGATATTGCTAATGTTAGATTTCATTTTATCTAGCTCATAAATTATTTATGATTTTTTTTCGGAACAAAATAGACAAAATCATAGTAAAAATGTTAACATAATTAACAATAAAATCATGAGATTATTCATTCATAACTTCTCGAAAATTCCGGGATATCGTTATTACATTTTTATTTAATTTACCTTAATTAAAGCCATTTTTACCTGATAGATAAGCAGCTAAATAAATTCTTATGAAAATAAGTTTAAATATTGTTTATAACTCCTAAAGTTAATTGCTATTTTACTTTTTTACAATCATAGCAATACTTTTATCACCACCTTTAGATAGAAATAATCTTGGGTCTCATCGCCTAAAAAATACGTCCATCAGTCAATACCTACAGCAGAATTTAATACTTTATGAGGGTGGGATTGCCAAATGGCCATGTCCTTGTCTTAAGGCCTCAAGAACAACTGAGTTATGTAATAGGTATTGTTAACTTGCCAAACTCCTACACCGGTTTTTGTAAAAACCGGACAGAGAATATTCTCGGGATGTCCGGGACTTTTCATCTAACCGTCAAATGCGACTTTTACAGGTTGAGGAACATTCGTACCCTTGAACAGATTTTCACCTATCACCCAGTACATAATTTCTGCATCACTAACTCTATCTTGGAGAGTGCTCCCATTAATGCCAATGTGACTAAAAAAGTTTTTCTCTGCCATTTGTCGGCTGTAGTTACCAGCAACCTGTGCTAATTTCTCATTATGCTTGAGAATGTGGAGTTGTTTTTCTTCACGGAGCTCGTTAATGCGTTCTCGAATTGCAATTTCTATTTGGTTACTTGTGGCGCATATACTGGCTTATCTGAGAGAATCTCAACGCTGGGTAATGGTTGTAAATACTGCACTACCTGTTCACATCCAGTTAAAATCAGCCCCATCCATGCCCCTGCAATCCATAAAATTTGCAATAACTTATTTTTCATGATTAATTGATCAGACTTTTAAGTTAATTTGTATCAGCGAGAATAATCTCAGATAAATTTATACATAAAATGATTAGCGTTTAATAAGTAATTAAACCTCTACCAATAGAAATAACGGACATTTAATCAGTAGATATAGTGATGTAATCAAACAGGAAAATATGAAAATTGGGCAATTGCTGGGATTTTTTGCACTTATTAGCTCACTTTATATACTTTGGGAAGTTCGCCGATTATTATTACTATTATTTACAGCCATTGTACTGGCAACAGCCATTAGCCAGCTAGTGAGACGATTTCAACGCTCTGGGATGCAGCGAATTTGGTCTGTGTGGCTAAGTATTCTGATTTTCGTCATCTTATTAATTGGTTTTTTTGTGCTGATTGTGCCACCTTTTATCGAACAGTTTCAGCAATTAGTGCAGTTGTTTCCCTCTGGAGTAGCTCGCATTCAGCAGATGATAACTTGGTTAGAAGGTACGATTGTGGGACCTTATGTGACGAACTTACCAGACATTAATAATTTAATTCAACAAGTCCAGCCCTTAACCGAAAATCTCTTGGGACAAGCCCTCGCTTTCTTCTCTACTGGAATTAGTGCAACTTTAGAATTTTTACTGGTAATAGTGTTAACTTTAATGCTGTTAGTAAATCCCCAACCTTATCGTAAAGTTTTTGTGCGGTGTTTCCCGCTATTTTATCGCCATCGGGTAGAGGAGATTCTCACCTTATGCGGGGAAGGTTTGGGAAACTGGACAATTGGTGCTTTAATTGAAATGGTGTTTATTGGCTTTCTGAGTGGGTTGGGGTTGCTAATTTTACGAGTTCCCCTCGCACTGGCTCATGCTGTACTAGCAGGATTACTCAACTTTATTCCTAATATTGGCCCCACTTTAAGCGTTATCTTACCCATGACCATCGCGTTTCTCGATACACCTTGGAAAGCGATCGCTGTTTTGATTTTATATGTACTAATTCAGAATATAGAAAGCTACTGGCTAACTCCCACAGTCATGGCCGCACAGGTAGCGCTTTTACCAGCCTTTACCCTCACCGCACAAATTTTCTTCGCCGGCTTTTTTGGGGCTTTAGGATTAGTAATGGCGCTGCCGTTGGCGGTAGTTGCCAAAACTTGGATAGAAGAACTGGTGTTTAAAGATATCTTAGATAAGTGGAAAGAAACATCTGGCTGCAATTCATAATTCGTAATTAATGACTACCCCGGTTCTGCCAAACATCTTCTAACATAGGAGCCAATTCTGTATTTAAGCGACCAGCGCGGACAAACTCTGCGTAAGTATCTGCCTCAATGGCCAAGAGTTCCTCCCGGAACTGTTCGGTGATGAAACTGCGAATATTCGGATATTCAATCTGTAACTTATGAATTTTCGTTTGCAGATTGTTAATTTCTCCTTTAATCAATGTTTCCTGGTAACGGTAAAACTCAGGGTCAATACCTGGGCGCTTATCTTCCTGGAGTTGTCCCAAAACCCGTTCTAAAGCGATGTGACGGCTAGCCAGTTCTGCATATTTCTCGCGTAGAGGTGCATCACCTAACAGATTCAGCTTTTGCAACAAAGGTTTAATACTCAACCCTTGCACCAATAAAGTAAATAAAACTGCTCCAAACACCGTAGCAATAATTTTTTGTCGTTCTGGTAGTTCTATGGGTACACTCAAGGCTAAAGCAATAGAAACAGAACCTCGTACCCCACCCCACCATAAAATAGTTTGTTCAGCTAAGGGAATTTGCTCTTGAGTAATCACAGCACTCAAATTACTAAGAATATAAATAGCAACTGCCCGCATTAAAATCATCGTTGCTACCGTGATAGTAATAATTTCTAGGTTTTCCCCCAAAACAGTAAAGCGAATTTGGTCGCCAATCAACAAAAATACAATAGAATTGACGAAAAAAGCTAAAAAATCCCAAAATTCTGATACAATCACCCTAGTACGGGGATTCATCCCCACACGAGAACCAAAGTTACCTAAAATCAACCCTGTGGTTACCACTCCAATTACCCCAGAACCACCCAATTCTTCAATAATCAAATAAGTACCGTAAGCAGAAACCAGAGTTAAAGATTGTTCCACCATTGGCAAATCAAAGCGTTGGGTTAAATAAGAAATTCCAAAACCAATCAATCCTCCCACTGCTACGCCAATACCAATAACTATGAAAAGTTGTAATAAAATTAGCTGCAAAACCAAATCAGCATCTCCCAAAGATAGCGCCACCAAAAAGCCAAAGGCAACCACCGCCATACCATCATTAAACAAGCTTTCGCCTTCCATCATAGTGGTGAGACTTTTACCCACACCCAATTCTCGAAATAAAGCAGTCACAGAAACCGGATCAGTGGCAGATAAGCTAGCACCAATCAGCAAAGCTGTAGTTAAAGATATTCCGGCCACTTGATTTAGACCAATTGCTATCCCCGCAATAGAAATTACCACTCCCAAAACTGCATACAAACAAATTGACGGCAAACTGCGCTTTAACTCTCTCCATCTCAAATTCCATGCGGCTTCAAACAACAAAGGGGGTAAAAAAATAAACAAAATTAATTCAGGTGAAAGAGTGACAAGGCGGACATCAACAAATGCCAACCCCAAGCCCACAATCACCAGCAGCAGGGTATAGGGTATGTGGCGAAACCAACTAAATATTTGCGGTAAGGTTGCCACCCCCAAAGATACCGAAAGTACCAAAAGAAACTGCTTGAGATTACTGGTGATAATTTCTTCACCAAGTGCTGATTCCATCATCATAATTAAAAGTTGAATATGATATTTTATTTAAGTGGCAATTAAACTGCACTTTTATTTAAAAATAGAGTGACTGTACTATCCTCTTCATGGCGCAAGCTCATTGATAGTGGAGTGTAAAAAAACATTGTAACGGTGCATGCGCCTTCTTCTGGTTGAAGATTTACCCATTGTGATAGTCGTGGCGTAAAGCGTTTATTTGCCCAACAAACCAGTCATTTTTCAATGCCATATACTGGCAGCTACGCTAAATTGAATTCAGAATCAGACAAGGGAGAACATAAACTATTATTTACTCTCATTCTTCTCGTCTTTATCATCCTTATCAACAGCAAAAAACCTGAGGGACTGAGTATTATTTTTATCACTCAGCACTCAGGAATATCAGCTTACTGAAAATTTCAACCAGTGAGGGACGGTTAGAAATTCTTACTTTCGATGTACCTCCTCGTTCTTTGAGAACGAGCATTCCTTGACGCTATGGCTATCCTGGGTCGGCTATCAAAGCAACCTGCTGGTGTCGTAGTCTAACAATAGCTCTACATCGGTTGAGGGTGTCCCCATACCCTGTGGCGACTATCTGTAAACTTGCCAAAAAGCCTTCTTGGAGGGACGGGGTTTTAGATCCAAATTGTCGATAAATTATGGTTTTTATGCTTGATATCTCGATAAATTCAGGTACTACTTTTTGGGGGAGATCAGCATCATCATATTTCTACCCTCTTTTTTCGGTGCTTGCTGCACTTCCCCAAACGATTCCAAATCCTTGGCCATGCGCTTGAGCAAATGCTCTGCTAAGTCACTGTGTTGAATCTCTCGACCCCGGAACATCACAGTCGCCTTCACTTTATCACCTTCTTTGAGGAAGCGCTCTGCTTGCTTCACACGCACATTGTAGTCGTGTTCTTCGATTTTGTAGCGCATCTTCACTTCTTTCACATCAGCCGTGTGCTGCTTCTTCCGGGCTTCCCGCGCTTTCTTCTCCTGCTCAAACTTGTACTTCCCGTAATCCATGATCCGACAAACCGGTGGGTCAGCCTTATCACTGAGCAGTACTAGGTCTAGCTCTTTTTCTTCAGCTAGTTGTAGTGCTTCTTGTGGAGGCATAATTCCTAGTTGCGCGCCATTAGTATCAATGACTCGAATTTTAGGAAACCGGATGCGCTCGTTGATTTGGGGCAGATCGCGAGTTCGTTTTTTCTCAATCACAGGCATTATGATTATGGAAGCTCTCTAGTTGTTAAGATGTGGTTTCGACTTGGTTTGCTTAGTTTTCTTTGGGACGCCCCAGAAGCACTATGCTTAATTTAACTGAGGACTTAAAGTTGAATCCATCTATCTAGGATAACTAATTCGTGAATTAGTCGTCACCGTATTTGTTATTCTACTCACTCTCGGATCAATTCTCTGTGATTGTTAATGTAAATTACATAACTGAATAAAATATTAAATTCTCTTATACTTTATCATAAGCTTTCTCAAGCTATGTTATGTTTTATTAAGTTTTTAGCTGTAGAAGTGCGTGTACGGAAAAAAAAGTCTTGAGACTACTTTGCCTTTAGGGGAGGAGATTTTACATTTACCGTCAAAACTTGCTCAACTAGGCTTGGGCGAAGGAAATTAGAGAACTCAACTCCTGTAGCGTTAATATGCCTGAGGGCATGCTACGGGAACGAAAGTGCCCTCTCCTATTTTTTGCTAGGTTGGAAGTATTTGCCGATGGGTTTACATCGTGTATTACCTCCTAAATGTAGATGTAACGCACAAATCTACAAGAGTTTTTAGTAAAATGCAACAACATAGAATAAAAAAACACTCTGTTTCTTGGATAAACTATCATCTTGTATGGATACCAAAGAGACGCAGGAAGATTTTAGTAGGTGATGTAGAGAAAAGTTTAAGGACTATTATTTGGGAAGTATGGGAAGAAAAAGACTCGTCTGCTTAGACAATATTTCCCCCGTTTACTAAAATTACTTAGTCTATGGACAAGCTCTTATTTTGCTTCTGCTGCTGGCAATGTTAGCAGTGAGACTGTTAAAATATACATTGAATAACAAAGACATTATGACACTACCTGATGAATTGCATCTAAGGAAGCTTTGAGATTGCACGGAGCGCAGTGCCGGAGGCAAGGGCCTACATCCACCGCCTAAAATACAATAGGGTATGGGCTCTTGGGGAAGATACTTTATCTCAGTGGTTTTGGCTCCCTGGACTTTCTTACAAAATAAAGATCCTTACTCATCAGAAATTTTGACCCGCGTAGTTAGCTGTTACCTGAATGGTATGGATAAATTATTGATAGAGTTCAAAAACAGCCTTCGCCATTCCTTTCACCTTATCAACTAATTATCGTGGCTGTACTACCTTCAAATTTCTGCCAAAACCCACTATCCAGGGGAGAAGTTTTACGTCATTCAAAGACCATTTAGGTAATATTACTCGAAAGCAATTAGGAAAATCTTCATCCTTGGTTTTATTTAGACAAAAAATTGATTTGGGTAAACCTAATTCCCCTTTTTGGACAGGTGTAGACATTTTTATTTGCCTCGTGGGAAATCTATTAATACCTTCAGTAATAAGTCTATATATGGTATTGTTAAACCACAGTTCCACCGCCACACACACTGGAGAATATTCTTGTAAACCATCACTCAAAAACTGATGTTGGTCACTGATATTGTGTCCCAAAAAAGTCCCGCACTCGCCGTGGCCAATTTTTGTAATTTCTCTAAAGAATTTTTTTGTTCTGCTATGGTCGGGGATTTTTCTTGATGCTGACCCACAAATAATCTATTTAAAGGTTCAAATCGAAATAAACCAGCATATTTTCCGCTTTCGCACTCATAAACCAAATACCAAGGAGTGTTACTAAATAGCATTTGCAAGGGAAATGCTAAAAAAAAGCTTTTTTCATCCAAAGTAAACTTACCAGCACCTGCAAAACAATTCAATTCTAGTAATTGTCTGTTGGCTATAGCTTGTTCTAACTGGGGTAAATTGTTAGCCAGTGCATTTGATGGTAAATACTCTGGATCAATCATATTGCGATTAGCGATCGCCCGTACCGGATACATTTGATTTACAACTAATTTAGTTTCTGCCATCTCCGTAGCAAAAGTTTCAAATATTTCCCAAGCTATAGGATCATTTAAACTTTTAGCTTGCGACTGAATAACTTCAAATACCTTAATTGATTCATATTGTGACAAAATACCCGTGGGGGGAAAGTAACCTTCTCTCATAGGAAAATTACGTAAAGTCCCACACGGTTTTAGAACCTCTTCAATATCCTTACGGACAGAATCTAAACCATCATCATGAATAATCCCATCTTCCTTGAGTGCAGATACCAAAGTTGAGAAACTAGCTTGATCCCAATTCTGTAAAAACGGGTGATGGAGAATGAAGCGAATAATTTACATCAATCTTTGGAAAGCCGGGAAATGAGAATAAGGGTGGATTGGGGTGATTTTAGAAGTAACTGGGGCTGCTACAGTGATAGGCAAAGAGGGAGAATCAGGAATAGTCTTAATATGAACATATCAACAAAAAGATTTTCTTGTAGCCAGTGTAAATCCGATGCGATTGCCTGGGGTTGAGTGTAGATATTGCCGTGTAATTTAGCCATAGAGGCAGTGATTTATCCGGAAGCACTGCTGGAATCTGGAACCTTCCCCAAAATACCTTCTAGCATACTGGGACAAGTTAACTGTAAATTACCAATACCCGGATAATGGACAATGAACGAAATCAAATACATTAAACGTTCAAAATCCTGAAGACTGCTGTAGGACAGAACCCTTAATTGTGAAACACTCTCTACACAGCTACATGATCTCAGAAACAGGTAATCAAGCCGTAGCAATGGGGGTAGAGTTGGTCTCAATGACTGTGCACGAGATTTTGTGAAACGGTAGGAGTAGCAATCACCGCAAAAATGCTCCCTATCGCCTCGGTAACTCTTCCAGGAGTGATTTTGTCTGATTGGCATCGCACCTAACCAAGCCGGCTAAAATCAAAAGCGCCCTCCCATTTGGAAGAGCGCTTTTAAGTAGTAGAGAAATTACTGCTTAGGTCTTAAGTATTAACCGTTGATTGCAGGAGCAGTCAAAGCAACAGGAGCAACTTCACCAGCAGCCAAGTCTAAGGGGAAGTTGTGAGCGTTACGCTCGTGCATTACTTCCATACCCAGGTTAGCGCGGTTGATTACATCAGCCCAGGTAGCGATGACGCGACCTTGGGAGTCAATTACTGATTGGTTAAAGTTGAAACCGTTCAAGTTGAACGCCATGGTGCTTACACCCAGTGCGGTAAACCAGATACCGATTACTGGCCATGCAGCCAAGAAGAAGTGTAGTGAACGGCTGTTGTTGAATGATGCGTATTGGAAGATTAAGCGACCGAAGTAACCGTGGGCTGCTACGATGTTGTAGGTTTCTTCTTCTTGTCCGAATTTGTAACCGTTGTTTTGTGATTCGGTTTCTGTTGTTTCACGTACCAAGGAGGAAGTTACCAAGGAACCGTGCATTGCTGAGAACAAGGAACCTCCGAATACACCTGCTACTCCCAACATGTGGAAGGGGTGCATGAGGATGTTGTGCTCTGCTTGGAACACTATCATGAAGTTGAAGGTTCCTGAGATACCCAAAGGCATACCGTCTGAGAATGAACCTTGTCCGATGGGGTAGATTAGGAATACTGCGGTAGCTGCTGCTACTGGTGCTGAGAAGGCTACACAGATCCAAGGACGCATTCCCAAGCGGTAGGATAGTTCCCACTCACGTCCTAGGTAGCAGGCTACGCCAATGAGGAAGTGGAATATTACCAACTGGTAAGGACCACCGTTGTACAACCACTCATCTAAGGATGCTGCTTCCCAGATGGGGTAGAAGTGTAAGCCGATGGCGTTGGAGGAAGGTACTACTGCACCTGAGATGATGTTGTTTCCGTAGATTAATGAACCTGCTACTGGTTCGCGGATACCATCGATATCTACAGGAGGAGCAGCGATGAAGGCGATGATGAAGCAGGTGGTGGCGGCTAGTAGGGTGGGGATCATTAGTACGCCGAACCAACCGATGTAGATGCGGTTGCCGGTGCTGGTGATCCACTCGCAGAAGCGATCCCATACGTTGGCGCTTTGGCGCTGTTGTAAGGTTGCGGTCATTTGTTTATGATTGCGTTTGTTTTTGTATGTATTAGACAGGTTTGTTTTCTGCCTGTGAAACTACTTTACAATTGTTTACAAATGTTTGGCAAGGGGTATTTTTTTAATAAAAATTATACTTAGTATAAGTAGAACTTATATTAGCTCAATTCTGGGGGAGGGTTTTAAAAGAGGCGATCGCTTCTGGGGAACTAAAAGCCAAGTTAATAGGGAGAGCCTGGCGCATTAAGGGTCATGACCTAGATAGGTATATTGACAAACTTTTTTGAATATCGCCAAATAGCGACAAGTAGAACCTCGCCAATGACATAGAGTCACTATTAGCCTTGAAAACAGTGGCGAGATTTGGCGTATAACAGCCTCTTACTTTTAAAATATCCTCTAAAAGATTTCTATAGAAATGTTTTCAATATTAAAATCTAATTTCTTACATAACTTACAGCAGAAAGCGACAATAGAATTAGAACTTCCATGACTTTCGACAAAATATAAATCTGTGAATTCTATGGGTTATCTTAATTTTGAATTGTCTTTCTGATTGGAAAAGGATCGACTGAATTCTGCACTAGTCATGATCGACTTAAATTCTGTTGGAGATTCATTGAACAAAATTTCACAGATTTTTTTCACTACCTCTCGCCAGGTTTTGGTTTCGATCTTATATTTATCCTCTCCCACAATTAAAGTTTTAGGTTTAGTATTAGTAAACTCCCCTTCAGCAAAGTCACGAATTTTATCTTCTTGAACATCTTTAGTCGAACCATATACTGCATAAGTTGACTTAGGTACTGGATACTTCCATATTTTAACTGCTTTTTCTGCTAGTGTATTAGCTCGTTCGACAATAGAGTCTTCATTCCACTCTTCAATATCTTTTAATTCAGAATTTAAACTTACCTTACTATAGTAATAATCATTTTTCTGCTTAGTTTTAAAATCTTTATTAGATAAGCTAGTATTTTTTGCTGTTAAAGTCAAATTACCCAGAGTATGTAAATATTTGCCATGAATTTCTGAATACTTATCTCCTAAATCCTGTTTCCATTGGTGATTGAGTTTCTGTGGCATAATATGTTCAATTGTCAAGTTCTCAACATCAATCTGATAATCAGAGTTACAATTTTCTAGGCTTTCAAAGAGAAAGTCTCTGTTTTTAGGAGTTAATTTATAAACTTCTTTATGGATAAGTGTTTCTCTAAATTCTTCATCAGATGGAAATTTGAGATTAGCAGACTTGTTTTTAATGATAAAGGACATAATATCAAAATAGTTTTCTTCCCAAGTATGTTCCTTCTTAATTTCTTTAGATAATGTGATAAAGAATTTATTTAGTCCTTGGGTTGAATTGTTAACTAAGATTTTTCTAAAAGCATAACTTTCTATTAGTTGAATGATATTTTGGACATCAGACGCAACTATAATACCTTGGTTAAATAAGTCAAATACGTCCATGAGGAACGGATGACATACTGTAAACTCTAGGCAATGTAACCGATGGAGAGCTTTATTAATATTTTTATCAGGATGATCGGAAATATTGATAAAGTAGCTATAATTTTCAGCATACTTGAGGAGATGTTGCAGGATGCTAGAACTATCTCGGGAAAATTTATCTTTAGAATATTGCTTAAATTCATTATAAACAGCCCTGTCACTTTGTGTAATACTTTTTTTCAATTTAAACATTAAGAATATACGAATAAAATTGGCTACATTACCAGAAAGCTCTTCGATTTTAATCCAGTAGTTATTATAAAGCTGCTCTTGGTCTGATTGACTTAAATCCATGAGAATATAATTTCTGATTAAATCTCCATCTGTTAAATTAACTCCAGTGGAATTTAAGCTCTCAAAAATTAATTGGGGGTCATCAATACCCTTCTCAAGCTCAATATGAACAATTTCTAATTTTTTGAACAGTTCAAATATATGAGCTACTGAAATATGGCGACTAGATATTTTATCATAGAAAAATAGATAGTTTTGAATAATATTTGAGTCACTCTTTTTAATATGTAAGTTATCAAATAAGCTTTGAAAGTAAGATTTATCTTTCGTGTTAGGCTTTAATCTAATGCGTTGTGACTTGTCTGTACATCTTTTGTTAATTAAGTAGTCATTTAAGATATCTTCTTGCAAATCTGCTTCCAATGATGTTTTATTTTGTGTGTCTTTCAAGTAATTGGCTAAAGCCAACAATAGTAAGGAAATGGTAGTTAGTCTTTGTTGTCCATCGATCACCATCCATTCGTCTTGATGGTTGTATATGTTGACTAAAGCTCCTAGAAAATGACTGCGTTTACCAGAATCTTGCAAATCGATAATATCTTCCCACAGCTTTTTACAGTTGTTGACTTTCCAAGCATAATCTCTTTGATATACAGGGATGACAAAACTTTTATTTCTGCCTTCTAGGAACTGATAAATGGGTTGTTTTTTGACTTGCATAGTCGAAAAAATAACAAGGGAGCAAATTCCAAAATATCAGATAATGGGACAAATTGATCGCCCCACTTAGTACCCACATTGGATAGAGACATTTTCCGATGGCGATGGCGTGGCGTTGGCCATAATGTCTACAGTATTAATTCGATTAATGTCGCCGACGAGTGGGGACTGTAGTTAAAACTTTACGAGCTAAAAAACTCTTAAAGGTTTCCATTCAATTGATGTCCCCAGGGAGTGGGGACTTATATTTATACCAAAAGCTTTCGCTATGGAAGAGTTGTTTCCATTCAATTGATGTCCCCAGCGAGTAGGGACAAACCTAAAAAAGCAGCAGCAGTTACATCTAATAATTATGTGTTTCCATTCAATTGATGTCCCCAGCGAGTGGGGACGTACTCCAAATCTATGCCCCCGCACCAGCCGCAATGTTTCCATTCAATTGATGTCCCCAGCGAGTGGGGACTGCTAAAGGACATTATGGCTGTGGATTTTGGGTTTAAGTTTCCATTCAATTGATGTCCCCAGCGAGTGGGGACTAGCGTAGAAGATAACGGAAACCAACTCTACGTAGAGTTTCCATTCAATTGATGTCCCCAGCGAGTGGGGACTCGGTGCGACAATAATAAGGAAGTCAATAAAACTCTGGAAGTTTCCATTCAATTGATGTCCCCAGCGAGTGGGGACCCTAAGTTTTGTTAAATCTCTTTCCTCGCAGGAATGGTTTCCATTCAATTGATGTCCCCAGCGAGTGGGGACTTCAGTCCGTAGCCATCAGCCCAGATGGGAAAGCCTGTTTCCATTCAATTGATGTCCCCAGCGAGTGGGGACAATAAATTTTCTTGTAACTCTCCTAAATCAGTCAATAATGTTTCCATTCAATTGATGTCCCCAGCGAGTGGGGACAATTAAGAAACAAACATCTTCATTTAACCAAAAGGGAGTTTCCATTCAATTGATGTCCCCAGCGAGTGGGGACTAAGTTCTCCCTTGGCTTTTAGGGAGAGTCCTTTGGGTTTGTTTCCATTCAATTGATGTCCCCAGCGAGTGGGGACCATTTTTCTATGGCCACGGCAACCATTTCTAATCCTAGTTTCCATTCAATTGATGTCCCCAGCGAGTGGGGACACTTTTTAGCTGATGTGCGAAAGCACGTTAGCTATGAGTTTCCATTCAATTGATGTCCCCAGCGAGTGGGGACTAGCTATGATGGGCTATCTTGGAGAGGTACTTCCCTGTTTCCATTCAATTGATGTCCCCAGCGAGTGGGGACTCCTCCTCCGGGGGGTATACTCCCGTCTACAATGAAAAGTTTCCATTCAATTGATGTCCCCAGCGAGTGGGGACTTGAGTATAACAGCAAAACTCTTCAGGGGGCGCAAGCCGTTTCCATTCAATTGATGTCCCCAGCGAGTGGGGACGAATTAAAAGTATTCAAAAGCCAAGGACTAACCTCAGTAAAGTTTCCATTCAATTGATGTCCCCAGCGAGTGGGGACGAGGAAAAAGGGATCAGCCCCAGCCCACTTTCTAGCTGGTTTCCATTCAATTGATGTCCCCAGCGAGTGGGGACGACAATGCCGTTGACATAGGCACTGAGATTCTTAAGATACAAGTTTCCATTCAATTGATGTCCCCAGCGAGTGGGGACTCAAGGGATTCATTCTCAGAGTTAGCGGCGTTAGCTGCGTTTCCATTCAATTGATGTCCCCAGCGAGTGGGGACTCTTGGATTTTAAACCCATACCCTGCAAGAAGTCTAGAGGCACTTTCCGAGGTTCAATAAACTCAACAACTGAAATGGACTTTAGTATACTAACAAAACAGCTGAAACCCTTACCCAGCAAGCGACCGAGGTTCAACACATCAGAATCACTATTTCAGCTTTTTTGATTGAACTTCCGTAATAGTTAATTGGTGCATTAAAACAGTGTTTAGGCTATGGCACCACTGTAAGCCATATACCCCCATGCCTTTGTAAGGTGAGGGGTCACAATACTGGTCTAAAATTTTTATATTCTCAAAAATCTATCTTTAGCAAGTTGAAAAATCAACCCAGGAAATCCCTTAAAAATTTGGTAATAAGTAGAGTCTCGTTTCGTGAAAATATTTACATAGTAGGATAGTTATTATCTTTCACACTAAGTATGAAAACGAATGAGATTTTATCACCAAATCCCTATAGTAGAATGCGGTGAACCATTGGTGGCAATTCCCTTACAATTATTGGCGGTGGAGTCTCCCCATCCTTATGAAAAACTCGGTGCGCCCTATGGGGAGCATTCTCCTTATTATTTGCGCGCAAGTGTGGTGAGGAATTTAATTCAAGCTCAAAATTACCTACAAAAAATTTGTCCTGGTTGGTGTATCCAAATTTTTGATGCCTATCGCCCGGTGGCTGTACAACAGTTTATGGTGGATTACAGTTTTGCTCAAGGGTTACAACAGCAGGGATTGACTGAGGCTGAGTTATCACCACAGCAACGTCAAGAAATTTGGAAGTCGGTTTATGAAATTTGGGCTGTACCGAGTTTGGATGAACAAACTCCCCCTCCTCACAGTACGGGTGCAGCTGTTGATGTGACGCTGGTGGATAATGCAGGAAAAATAGTGGATATGGGTTCGCTAATTGATGAATTGTCAGAGCGATCGCACCCCAATTATTATGCCTGTGGTGACCAATCAGAAGCAAAACAATATCATGCTCATCGGCAATTATTGTATGATGTGATGTTAAAAGCTGGGTTTCAACGCAATCCTAGGGAGTGGTGGCATTTTTCTTTTGGTGATCAGATGTGGGCTTGGTTGTATAATCAAGCTAATCCGGCTGATTGTTTAACTGCACGTTATGGCCGGAAAATATTTGACCCTTGAATACTCAACTTTTGATCAAGCAGAAATTACAGGCTGTCCTACAGGAGATTCAAAGCAAAAACAATTTTGATTCTCCTCTCACTGATTTGAAGCTAGACAAAACCTTAGCGGCAGAAATTGCAGAATTAGTCGCGGAACTAGAAAGCTGCAACCCTCATCCTCAACCTCTCCTGTCTGGTATTTCTATGCTCAATGGCCCTTGGAAATTGTTATACTCCACCGCTAGAGAAATCCGTTCTTTGGATTCGTTACCATTGGGATTAAAGTTGGGTCAAGTTTATCAGGTAATTGATGTTATCAATAAACTATTTTTCAACTTGGCTGTTGTGAAACATCCTCTGGGAATAGTTTCGGGATACGTGAAAGTAACAGCTAGTTTTGAACCAGCCACAGATGATTTATGGCCTTTACCAAATCAACGGATCAATGTGGACTTTGACAAACGTTATCTATGTATTGAGAAGATTTTTGGCTTAAATACTCCCCAATTTAACCCCTTTAAGGTAGTTCCTGCTAATAATCCCCAAGGTAGAGTGGCTACTCTTGATATTACTTACTTAGATGAAAACTGGAGAATTGGACGGGGAGGAGATGGTAGTTTATTTATTTTGAGTAAGGCTGATGATTTACCTGAAAATTTCACGCATGTTGAAGATTGAGGTGAATCATTTGCCAGGTAGTATAGGTACTGATGGGACTCCACAACAAAAAATAATGAACTAGTAACAATGCTTACAAACCAGAAATAAATAAAATTACTAAGGTCAATATAAAACAAATAATAAAACCTGTACCACGGACTATTGCACCCACCCGAAGACTAGGCATCCTTAACATTACGGGTGTATGGGCAAGTAACAATTTCTAATAGTAAGTATAAAACCATAAGTAACCAAGTTGGTGTGATTTTTGGATTAGTTTGCCAGTGATAACCTTTGTGAGGAGTATGGCATTAGTGGGACGCAGTAGTTATGTCTAGGGGTGAGTGTATGAGGCGGGGCTGGAAACTTAATATTTATTTGGGGGGATAAGGAAAATGATATGCAACCACATACAGAAGTGCGATCGCTGGTACGGTCATATGGACGAACATCAAAGCATAAAATTGCCAATCAAATTCGTCTGACAGGATGGATGATGTTATGGGTTCAATTGGCATTGGCGCTGGTTTCTGGCTTATTGTTATTATTTACTTATACTGGTCGTGATTTTGTCGGTCAATCAAATCCCGGACTAGGAATTGGTATTTTTTGGGCTGTAACTGGAATTTTGTTGTTGTTATTTAGTGTATTTTGGGATTTTCGTTACACGCGCATAGGTAGACGGTTAGATAATCCTAATCCAACTTTACATCCTAGTAAAACGGATACAATTACAGCTATCCGCATGGGGATTGTGGTGAGTTTAGTGGGAATGCTTCTAACTATTTTGGGGTCTGGAACAAGTGTGAGTCTGTTAGTGGCAAAAGTTGTATCCCAACCCCCAGGAGTAGCAATTATTAGTCCTAATAAGATTATTCGAGGGATGGATGTGTTTATAGTAGTAGCTAACATTAATGGTATTGCTGCTCACTATATTGGTGCTGTTGCTTCCATGTGGTTACTAGAAAAAGTGCATCAACATTAATATTGTTAAACCTCTGTTTCCCTTTGAAAAATAATACAATTTTTTCTTAAGGGATATATTTAATACAAATTTAATAATTCTGTCATTTGTTGGATGTTCACTAAACTATTGGCACATAAAATCCCCGATGCAGCCACCGCAGGGACACCAATTCCTGGCATAGTACTATCACCAACAAGATACAAATTTTTAATCGGCGTTTGGGTGTTGGGAAACATTGCTTCACCCGCAGCGATGGCAGGGCCATAAGTTCCCTGATAACGTCTGAGATAATGAGCATGAGTTAGCGGTGTACCAATAAGTTCTAACACCACACGCTGGCGAATATCTGGTATAATTCGCTCTAGAGCACGATATAAATTTTCCGCTTTTTGCCTTTTTTTATCTTCATACCCGTCATTTCTTTGCCATGTGGCGAAGGGTTCTAAGGTGTAAGCATGAACCACGTGGTGTCCCTCTGGTGCTAAAGTGCTATCCCAAACAGTGGGAATGGAAATCATGCAAGTATTACCAGGTACGGTGATATCTTGATTGGAATTATGAACTACCACATGATGTCCGGTTAAATTTTCCAAACCAGTTGCTTGGATGCCTAAATGTAAATGCATAAAGCTATCCACAGCAGGTGTTGCTAATGCAACTTGGCGATATGATGCAGGTAAATCTTGAGGGCGTAGGAGGTGGTTATAGGTATCCCACATCGTCGCATTGGAGATGACCATAGCACCTTGCAGAATTTCGCCATTTTGGAGCTTTACACCCACAGCTCGACTGGATTCCAACAAAATTTGCTCTACATGACATCGGAGACGTAACTTACCACCCCAACGTTTTAAACCCCGCACCAAAGCATTGACAATTGCTGCACTTCCTCCTAGGGGATACTCAACTTGACTTTGGGAACGTTCACCTAACATAAAAGCTATTTCTGGGGCAATTGTGCCGTGTGCCTTTAAACCAGACAGTAAAAAGCATTCTAGATCAATGAGCCGACGTACCCAAGGGTCTTTAACGGTAGCATCCATAACATTACCAACAGAAGACTGAACAAGTGGCAAGTGAGGTAACATTTTCGCCAAAGATGGCAAGTAACGTTGTATCAACACAAAAATCACTTGCCAATCTGCTCTCAAAGCCAGACTGGGAATACCTTTCATCCCTTGGTATAAGCCCAACAAACGTTCTGCAAAGTCTTGGAATTCCTGAGCACCTTGGGGCGTGATTTTATGCAGTTCATTAAGGTACTTTTCAGTATTGCCATAAACTGTAAAAATGGCTTCAGGAAAATGGTAATGTCCTAATGGATCATAGGGTATGGCTTGGAGGGATTCACCGAGAACATCAAGAACTTGTTTGAGAGGATTCAAACTCTGAGCATCTGTGAGACCACAATAAAAAGAGGGGCCAGAATCAAATTCAAATCCCCGTCGTCTAAAACTATGAGCTGCACCGCCTGGAATTGAGTGGCTTTCACACACAATCACTTGCTTACCATAACGAGCCAGTAGGCCAGCGGCACATAAGCCACCAATACCGCTACCAATTACAATGACATCAGTTTGAGAGTTCTGAGTATTAAGTGCTGAGTTCATATTTTCATGACTAATAACTAATGAATGAACCATTAATTGAACTGAAAGGCGTTTCTAAGTCTTTTGGTAGTAATAAGATTTTAGATAACGTAGATTTGACAATCTATCGGGGGGAAGCATTAGGAATTATTGGACCTTCAGGAACTGGTAAATCAACAGTCTTACGAATTATTGCCGGATTAATGGCTCCCGATAGCGGAGAAATTTATATCCAAGGAGTACGACGGGATGGGTTAATTGAGGACAGTAGTGACCGCATTAGTATTGGTATGGTATTTCAACAGGCGGCGTTATTTGATTCGTTGACAGTAGATGAAAACGTGGGCTTTTTACTTTATCAAAATTCAAAGATACCGCGATGGCGTATTCAAGAATTGGTGAAAGAAAAATTAGAAATGGTGGGTTTATCGGGAATTAGTCATCTCTACCCATCTGAACTATCTGGGGGAATGAGAAAAAGGGTGAGTTTTGCCAGAGCCATTATTTCTAATCCTGATAGTCTCACAGAGGGGCCAGAGGTTTTGCTTTACGATGAACCCACAGCCGGACTTGATCCGATTGCGTCAACAATAATAGAGGATTTGATTCGTCAATTGCAATTGACAAGAGGAGTCTGTAGTACTTATGCCATTGTTACCCACCAACATAGTACCATTCGCCGTACAGCTGATAGATTAGTGTTTCTTTATCAAGGTAAAGTGCAATGGCAAGGTACAGTTAGTGATATTAACAACACGGAAAATTCCTTGATTCAACAATTTATCAGTGGCAGTGTGGATGGACCAATTCAGATAGCTGGTTAGGTACATGGAGAAAAGATATGCGAGATATGACAACAAACAGCTTTGTGTCTAGGCGCACACTAAGGGAAGGCTCAGTGGGGTTGCTGATCCTACTGGGTTTGGGAGCATTTGTGATGATTGTTCTCTGGTTGAATAGATTTACAGCCAGTAGTAGTTCATACAAATTTATCGTGGAATTCGCTAATGCTGGTGGTATGCAAAGAGGTACACCAGTTCGCTATCGTGGTGTGAAGGTAGGTAATATTTCTCAAGTTAAAGCAGGGACAAATGCCGTAGAGGTGGAAATTGAAATTGGTTCAGCTGATTTGATGATTGCCAGTGATGCAGTAATTGAAGCTAACCAGAGCGGATTAATTAGTGAAAGTATTATCGACATTACACCCAAAAAAGCTGTACCCATGGGGGAAGCCCTGGCTAAACCACTAGACAATAATTGCGATCCAACCATTATTGTTTGTGATGGTTCTCGATTTAAAGGGGAAATTGGTATCAGTGTTGACGAACTAATTCGCAGTTCTACAGATTTAGCTATTACATACAATGACCCACAATTCTATCAAAGACTGAATCAACTTTTAGAAAGCTCAACAGTAGCAGCTACTAATATTGCATCTCTCAGTCGGGATTTTCAAGGTTTGAGCAGAAGCTTTCAACAACAACTAAGTACATTTGGTAGCACTGCTAATTCAGTGCAACAAGCTACAAATCAACTGACTGTATCCGCTACTAAAACAGTAGATAAATTAGGTGCGACGGCAAGTGAATTTAGTTCCACAGCTAATCAAGCTAATCGGTTGTTGAATAATTTAGATGAACTAGTGACCAGCAACCGGACTTCGTTAGTTGATGCTTTGAATAATATTACTGAAACGAGCAATGAACTCCGGGTGACGGTGAGTAGCCTATCACCTGCGGTTAATCAACTCACTCAAGGCGAATTACTCAAGAATTTAGAAAGCCTTTCGGCAAATGCAGCCCAAGCCTCAGCTAATTTACGCAACGCTTCTCAAGCTTTAACTGACCCCCAGAATCTAGTTCTAATGCAGCAAACCTTAGATTCAGCACGGGTAACTTTTGAAAATACCCAAAAAATTACATCTGATTTAGACGAATTAACCGGTGACCCTGCTTTCCGCCAGAATCTGTTGCAATTGGTAAATGGTTTAAGTAGCTTGGTGTCTTCTACAGGACAGATGCAGCAACAAGTCAAGGTAGCGGCTTCTTTAGACTCACTGAAAACATCTGTGAGCAAATCTGCTGTTAAAGAGTCTCCTGTGAATAAAACAACCGTGAAGAAGTCTTCTGTTAGCACACCCAAGATGGAAATTACCACCCCAAAACCACCCCAACAGCGGCTGAACATTCAACCCACACCTGCTACGGTTGATGTTTTTGAACTAAATCCCCAAGCAATTATTAATCCAGCAGTTCCCGGATCATCCCAAGACAACCTACTCAAGCAGTTGCGGAAGTATGGAGAACAAAGAAATTTAGATCAATAAGGTTGGCTCATGACTAATTCCAATCTTGTTCTTCTTTTTTGCCGCGACTTTGATAAACTCCGCCCACGTCATGTATCTGGCGAGTTTTTTCAAAAAGTTCGGCTTCGGTCAAACCCCACTGTTGCAAGACTTTATCTAGGTCTTGTTGAATGTCTCTGGCCCCTGGAAAGCCTTGATAACGAATTTTTAATCTCGCTAATTCGGCTAAATTGTAGTCTGTTGCTTCTTGAGCGAGTAAAATATTGATAGAGGGACGATCTCGGTTGTAAAGGGGATGTTGTTGATCCTTGTTTCCGTGTAATTCAGACATGATTTATACCTTTGGTATGATTATTGCATCATCCAAATTCTAGAGTAAACAGCCTTTCTATTGCGCCATAATTTGGTGATGACGGCAAACACACCCCACCTCATACGGCTCTCACTACTGCCATGCAACTTTAAATAAAGATACATTGTCTTTAAGAAAATACAAAAAAGTTTAAATAAGGGTGAAGAATTAGCTCACCCAAAGCCCAAGCAGCAAGGGAGCAAGAACCCGCTATGTTTGAACACTTCACTTCCGAAGCGATTAAAGTAATTATGTTAGCCCAGGAGGAAGCACGTCGCCTGGGACACAATTTTGTAGGAACTGAACAAATTCTCCTGGGTTTAATTGGAGAAGGGACTGGGGTTGCTGCTAAAGTGCTGGCCGAATTGGGTGTAACTCTTAAGGAAGCACGGCGCGAAGTTGAAAAAATTATCGGCAAAGGTTCTGGTTTTGTACCACCAGAAATTCCTTTTACTCCCAAGGTGAAAAGCTTATTTGAGCAATCGTTTAGAGAAGCTAATAGTCTGGGACACAACTACATCAACACTGAACACTTACTCTTAGGATTGACTGACGCTGGTGAAGGTGTAGCCGCCAAAGTGCTACAAAATTTGGGGGTTGACCTGCAAAATATCCGTACCAGCGTGATCCGCAGGCTAGGTGAAGGTGGCTCAGTTTTCGCTAGCAGGGGTAGTAGTACCAAGGGCACCCAAAACCTGAGTATAGAGGAATTTGGTAGAAACCTGACTAAATTAGCCCAAGAAGGTAAACTTGACCCTGTAGTTGGTCGAGAAAAAGAAATTGAGCGTACCATTCAAATTCTCGGTCGGCGGACAAAGAACAATCCTGTGTTGATTGGTGAACCGGGAGTTGGTAAAACTGCGATCGCAGAAGGTCTAGCCCAACGTATTGTCCATCAGGATGCTCCAGAAGTTCTGCTAGATAAACAAGTAATCAGCCTTGATATGGGTCTGTTGGTATCTGGAACTCGTTTTCGTGGGGACTTTGAGGAACGCATTAAGAAGATTGTGGAAGAAGTCCGTACTGCCGGCAATATCATTCTGGTGATTGACGAAGTTCACACCTTGGTTGGTGCTGGTGGTACGGAAGGAGGCTTAGATGCAGCAAATATCCTCAAACCCGCTTTAGCACGGGGTCAACTCCAGTGTATTGGTGCTACCACCTTAAATGAGTATCGTCAGCATATCGAGCGTGATGCTGCTTTAGAGCGTCGTTTCCAATCAGTCCTGGTGGGGGAACCCTCGGTACAAGAAACTATTGACATTCTCTACGGTTTGCGGAGCGCTTATGAGCAGCACCACAAAGTACACATTTCTGATGAAGCTGTTGTAGCAGCAGCGGAGTTGTCAGACCGTTACATTAGCGATCGCTTTTTACCAGATAAAGCAATTGACCTGATTGATGAAGCTGGTTCTCGTGTGCGGTTGCGTTACTCGCGGATTTATGCAAATCAAGAACTCAAGCAGCAATTGGCCAATGTGACTAAAGCTAAACAGGAGGCAGTCAGAGTCCAGAATTTTGAGAGAGCAGGACAACTCCGCGACGAGGAAATGAAACTGGAGGCACAATTGCCAGCCAATTCACAAAATCAACAATTTGTCAAGTCTCCCATTGTGGATGAGGAAGACATTGCTCAAATTGTTGCTTCTTGGACAGGTGTACCAGTGAACAAACTCACTGAATCTGAGTCAGAGTTACTCTTACACCTGGAAGACACACTGCACGAACGGTTGGTTGGTCAAGAGCAAGCAGTTACAGCTGTATCTCGTGCTATCCGTCGAGCCAGGGTAGGGTTAAAAAATCCCCATCGCCCCATTGCTAGTTTTATTTTCTCCGGGCCTACGGGAGTTGGTAAAACAGAATTGGCCAAGTCCTTGGCATCTTACTTCTTTGGTGCTGAAGAAGCCTTGATTCGCCTGGATATGTCCGAATACATGGAAGGACATACGGTTTCCAAACTCATTGGTTCACCTCCTGGTTACGTAGGATACGAAGAAGGGGGTCAACTCACGGAAGCTGTGCGGCGCAGACCATACTCAGTGCTGCTCTTCGACGAAATCGAAAAAGCGCACCCTGATGTATTTAATATGCTGTTGCAACTGTTGGATGATGGACATCTGACGGACTCCAAAGGTCGGAAAGTGGATTTCAAAAACACGCTGATCATTCTGACTTCCAATATTGGTTCTAAGGTAATTGAAAAAGGTGGTGGTGGTTTAGGCTTTGAGTTCGATACTCAAGCCAATGCTAGCTACAGCCGCATTCGTACTCTAGTGAATGACGAAATGAAGGCTTACTTCCGTCCTGAGTTTCTCAACCGCTTGGATGATATTATCGTCTTCACCCAGCTTTCTAAAGATGAAGTCAAACAAATTGCGGATATTATGCTCCGTGAGGTTGCTAGCCGTTTGACTGAAAGTGGAATTATTTTAGAGGTGACAGAACGCTTTAAAGACCGCGTAGTAGAAGAAGGTTATAGCCCCAGTTACGGTGCTAGACCGTTACGCCGGGCTATTATGCGCTTGCTAGAAGATCCTCTGGCGGAAGCAATGCTATGCGGAGAAATTGCCGATGGTGTTACAGCCATTGCTGATGTTGACGATGATAATCAAGTGAGAATACATCGGTCAGAACAACTAGAGTTACTTTTGACTAGTGCTAGCTAATATTTCCACTCACTTAACTTAATTAGGAACTTTTACCCCTGGTACTAATACTAGGGGATTTATTTATGAGGGCTAAGTTGAATTTTTATGGCAAATATTATTAACATTTAAGACGCTTTCGCTTTGATGAATATACCCCTTTCTAGAATTTAATCTAGAAGGGGGCATTTTTAAGCAGAAAAAATAAACTTGTAATTATTTATTGACCTTTTAAAACCCCCGGTTCTTGCTGTATTGGCAAGACATCTAAAATATCGGTTTGAGCGCAATATTTTAAATCTTCGTGTGATTCAAGACGTAACAACCTTTTGCCGTGACTGGCATGGTGGAACAATCCCAATAAGTCATTTTGCCATTGTGAGTACAGAGCGATCGCACTAATGACTTCATCGTTACCGGCTAATTCATCTGGGGAAATTTGGGACTTTTCGATTATACTGTGAGCGATGGCCCCAGCACAAACTGTATCTTCTAAAGAAAAACTGCCTTCCCAACCGGAACCGACAATCCACACAGTGTCTGGCTGTTTCTCTAGGAGATATCGCACCACGGCCCCTCGATTAATCAAGGCTGCGGCCAGTACACTTGGAGAGTGTTGTATTCGTTGTAAGGCGCGAGTTCCATTGGTGGTGCTGATAAATAATCGCCGCCCCTCCACTACTTCCCTTGTGCAATCAAGGGGAGAGTTACCCAATTCAAAACCAGCGACTTTAGCGCCGCCGCGCTCTCCGGCTCGCAGTCGTTTTTCCGGTGGCCATTTTTCGCTGACCGCAATTAGCTGATCTAAATCGCTGAAGGCTTGCACAGCTTCGCCTCCAGATGCTAAAACAGTGGCTATTGTGCTAGTAGCTCGCAAAACGTCAACTGCGATCGCGCAGTCTGGAGTTTTGTCGGTGGGAGTTAATTCCGGAGTGTGGTATATGAATAGCTTCACGCGCTGGATAAACCTGCTTTAAATACTATTGCCGAGATTACATTTTAATTGGTGTCATTTACCATAATCACAGTAAAGTTCAGACTATTTCTGATCATTGGGCTAGAGTACTTCTGATTATCAAACCTCAGAACTGACTCCCAGGGGAAGTATCCACAAAAATGAAGTGTTGGATGTGCGAGGTTACTACAGGCTGTGGTGAAGTGTTGTGCTAGTTATTGTGGTGGGGGATGAAGCCTTGTATCTTCAAGTCAGGGAATGCTGAGATGATAGGAAAGCTGATGTCAGAGAAGACAAACAAGGATAATCTGAAAAAAGGATAGAGAAGCAATTTTTGCCATCTCCTCATTCCGCCTTGAAAATTCGCTACAAAATCAATATGGCACCTTTACCTGACTACCGCCCAAAACAATTGTCTTTAGGCCCTTTGGAAGCAGAAATTTTGAACATCATTTGGGAGCTGGGTTCAGTTACAGTCAAGGATGTACATGATCGCATTCTGTCAGACCCAAACCGCGAACTAGCCTATACTTCTGTAACTACAGTTTTACGTCGGCTCACTGATAAAGGTTGGCTATCTTGCAACAAAGAGGGACGAGCATTTTATTGGCTACCGAAGCTGACCAAGGAACAAGCACAGGTAATTAAAGCCCATGAGCAGTTACAACAATTTCTCGCCGTGGGCAATCCTGATGTAATCGCTGCCTTTGCTGATAGTCTCGATGCAGCCGCCAGCGACCAACTAGAAGCCATTGCCAAACGCATTCAAGCAGCACGTCAAGCCAGGGAGAAATAATAATCATGCATCTGATGATGATTTTGGCTGCTTTAACAGTTGCTTGGAGTTTAAGATGTTCTCTTCATCATGTTCAAGGTAGCTGGGATGCTCGGTGGCGGCGATCGCTGTTTTTATTTGTCTTTCCCCCTTTGTTAATTTTGATGACAGGGATGGCTGTGCTATGCATGGGGCCTGAGGGAAAAATGGGCGGCATAGACACTGGCTGGTTGAGCTATGAAGTAGCATTAATTTTTCTGGGATTTTTAGCGATTTTATGTATTACCCTGGCTTTACAAGGTTGGCAATCTGTGGAATCTGCCCGGAAATCTCCCTTAGTAAATGTTGGGGATAAACAAGTGCGGTTACTGAGCACAGATGCGCTTTTTGCGGGACAAATTGGCTTTTGGCACCCAGAATTGGTAGTTAGCCAGGGACTGCTAGCAACGCTGTCTCCAGCCCATCTGGAGAGCGTACTAGCCCATGAACAGGGACACTACCATTACCGAGACACATTTTGGTTTTTCTGGCTGGGTTGGATACGCGCTTGTAGCATTTGGTTACCAAATACAGATTTTCTGTGGGAAGAACTATTAGCTTTGCGAGAATTACGTGCTGACAGTTACGCTGCTTCAAGAGTAGACCCTTTGCTACTAGCAGAGTCATTGCTGTTAGTGGTGAGTAGCAACAATGTATCATCAGAAGTTTGCTGTGCAGCTTTAGGGACTATTGGCGGCAAGTTACGGTTAGAACAGAGAATAGAGGCTTTATTAGCACCGCCAGAACCCACTCCAGAAATTAACTGGCAGTTTTGGAATATTTTTCTCTTAGCTTTTCTACCCCTGGTGAGTGTGGTGTTTCATAAGTGAACTACCTGAACCAACCACGCTGGGGTTTAGGCTTCTGTACTCATGGGCAAAGGTCTCAAATGAGACCTTCGCCTTATCTTTTCTAATATTGAATGCCGCATTTGGATCTTTTTTAGAGACGGTTTGGACATCCACAAGGGATGCACCTGACAATCTCTGTGCTACGCACACCTACCTTGCTTTGCTTATGGTAGGATACTCCGCAGTCTTTGTTAAACTCCCCAGGCTGGATTCGAACCAGCGACCAATCGATTAACAGTCGATCGCTCTACCACTGAGCTACTGAGGACTGCTCACAAGTTATTATCATAAGTCTAACACATAGGATTTGGCAAGTGTTTTACAAAACTTTTTTTTAGTCCCTATTTAGTGCTCATAACATGGCAGCCAAAACCCCCACTGGTGGGTGGTTAGAGGCTTTTGTATGCTGGGTATACTATGGACCCCTTCGTAATTCAGCCAGTCGTTGTCGCGCTTTGGCATCAATGGAGTTAGCCAAGAACCTACCTTTGGATTGTTTGCGTTTTTGATATTTATGTTGCATCTGACAAACTGTGCTTTCCACCTCGCTGCACAGTTGTTGTGCCGACAGCCATTCAGCACCATAGCCCTGTACCATCAACTGTTGTGCGCGATCTGAAGTAGCAACAATCACGCGACTAATCAAAGATTGGGCTCTTTGGTGGCGCATAGATGCACAGGATTTTTCAATATAAGTGTCAGCTGTTTGCCCAAAATCTGTGTAATGAACTGATAGGAATTCTGTGATAATTTCTTGATTAGTAGGGGCTTTATGATATTGGGCATCAAAAACTATTTGAGTTTCATAACCTTGAAATGAGCTGTAACTAGTCATTGTTTCCACTAGTTCCCAGCGTGCGGCCTCCAATCCTAAATCATCACGGGTTTTTTTCAGGCAGGGCCAAGCACCAATTATGTTGTAGCCGTCTACTAACAAGACGGCTGGGAATAATGAACGAGGCATGGTTTTTAATCACAGTTATCTAGAGTTAACAAAATCCATTCATAACTCCCATAGTAATTGAAGCATTACCTGTAACTCTATGTTACAAAGCACTAAAAAATAGGATCAGATCATCCAATTTGAGTGGAAAAACCTTGACCAAATAGAAAAGCGCCTCAATCAGGCGCGTTTCTATTGTTAGTAATTATTCAGAAAAAGGCATGGGAGAAAATAGGTGTTTAAGAACTTTGATTATTCATTGTCATCAAACGTTGTTTAAGACGTTGAGGTTCACCCTTGTCTATCAAACAGCCTTTTTCTAGTAATAAAGCACCGTCACAATAATTCAACTCGTCTAGGCGATGAGTTACCCACAGGGCTGTAATACCACGACTTTTGACCAGGCGACGGACACCAGCCACTAGGTCTAATTGGCTATCTGGGTCAAGTAGGGCTGTGGGTTCATCTAATAGTAAAATTTCACAACGCCGTGCGATGGCACCTGCGATCGCCACTCGTTGTTTTTGTCCACCACTCAGAGCATAAATCGGGCGTAGTTGCAGGGCAGACAAATTGACGGACTCCATCGCCTCCTCTACTCTTTTCCTCACCGTACCAGGGGGTAACTTTTCTTGCACAAGACCAAAAGCCACGTCAGCACCAACAGTTGGCATCACTAATTGATGATCAGGATTTTGAAAGACAAAGCCAACGGGTTCTAAAACCTTGATTTGACCGGACTGCGGAGCTAATAGTCCAGCCAGTAGTCTGAGTAATGTAGATTTGCCGCTGCCATTGGTACCGAGAAGCATCCAAAATTCACCCACAGGCACTTCTAGAGAGCAAGATTGGATTGCCTTCGCCCCATTAGGCCAACTAAAATGTAAATCCTTGACCTCAATGCCAACTTCTGACATTTTTATACCTTATTTATTCAGCTGAAACTGCAAAAAAGCCTGGTGATCTACCGCTACTCGTAGTTGCACCATCTTTCTGAACAATCTGTATCCCAGAAATTTCGCTGGCACGAACAGCAATTTTCTTGTCTGTTTTACCCTCACACTTAAGTTCCACGATGTCAGGGTTACCTGATCCCATGGCTGCCAAAATTAGCTGATAGATAGCTTCAGCATCTTCTGCTGACTTACGTTGTACTGATATGGGAAAAGCAGTATTTCTGATACTTAAGTCAATGGTAAACATTTAGGATTAGTGAAACATAACTGTAGGACTCATTTTAGCGTTAGCCATGAGAGATTGGGGAATAAGCCAGGAAGCAGGCAGGATAAAGCGGGAGCAAAGATTGTCACTTTTTATTGACTAATGACTAATGACTAAATCAAGAATTTAGTGGAAAAATTAACGATTTGCCCTTATAATTATGAGAGTCAGTAAAAATTTGTAAACTAAACTGACAATCTAGTAAAATCTCTGCACACAAAGGGCTGTAACAAGCTGCTCTGTGAGCGGAACTGTACTTATAAACATTTGGAGATTCTTTCTAATGACCATCGCAGTTGGGCGCGCCCCCAGTACAAGAGGGTGGTTTGACGTACTAGACGACTGGTTAAAACGCGATCGCTTTGTATTCGTAGGCTGGTCAGGGATATTATTATTCCCCTGCGCTTACTTAGCATTAGGCGGTTGGCTAACCGGTACAACCTTCGTCACTTCTTGGTACACCCACGGATTAGCTTCATCTTACCTAGAAGGCTGTAAC